>JAEZLY010000021.1 GCA_023414985.1 Bacillota bacterium
CACGGGCTCGTGGGTTCGAATCCCACCGCTTCCGTTCCAATTTAGCTAAACCCAGAATCGGGTTTAGCTTTTTTTACATTAGTATTTTCTTTTCATTGATATTAGTGTAATATCATACAAGAAATGAAACTCCTGCAGTGCTAGGATAGAAGAAATCAAAGCAAGGGAGAGGGAGCAATATGTTGGTTGAACTGGAACAGCGTCACAGCTATTATGATCGGGATTTAAGGCTTGAGGCCTATAATCTGAGCGGTATTGTACAGAAATTTCCGAACCATTTTCATGAGTATTATGTGATTGGATATATCGAAGGAGGCAGACGCCATTTACGCAGCAAGGGAAAGGAATATGAGCTATCGGCCGGGGATCTGATTCTATTTAATCCCAGAGACAATCATTATTGTGCTCCGATTGACGGAACCATATTTGATTATCGTGCCCTGAATATTTACCCGGATTCTATGGCGATGGCTGCCAGGGAAGTGACAGGTAAAGAATACATACCATTTTTTACGCAAACCGTGGTGTATCAAAGTGAGATAGCCAAATCCGTCAAGGTAATCTATGACCTGATTATCCGGAACGCTTCCAAGCTGGAGAAAGAGGAGGCTTTCTTCTTTCTGCTGGAACAGGTACTGCAGGAATTTGCCACACCCTTTGAAGAAGCTGAAATCAATGAGCCTGATCCTCAGCTTAAGACCTTATGTTCCTATATGGAGAATCATTATGCGGATAATATCACGTTGGATGAGCTGCTTTCCATGACCAATTACAGTAAATCCTATCTGCTGCGTTCTTTCACAAAGCAGATTGGTGTTTCACCCTATCGGTATCTGCAGGCAATACGTCTTGATAGAGCAAAGAAATTATTGGAGCAGGGAGTTGCTCCGATCGATGCTGCCGGTATGGCCGGCTTCTCCGATCAGAGCCATTTTACAAATTTCTTTAAAGAGTTTATCGGGCTGACACCGAAACAATATCAGAAGATTTTTACAGGTTTAATCGTACAGGAAGCTGAAGAAAAGGAGTTGCAGAAATATGACGCATAAAAGCTGGTACGGACATCTTGCAGCCATGTTCTGTATTCTTGTCTGGGGAACTACCTTTATATCAACCAAGATATTGTTACGAACCTTTTCTCCGATTGAAATCCTGTTTCTTCGTTTTATGATTGGATATACTGCATTGTGGCTGGCGCATCCGCATAAGCTGAAGCTTACTGTAAAGAAGCAAGAGATTTATTTTGCGGCTGCCGGATTAAGCGGGGTCACCCTTTATTTCCTTTTTGAAAATATTGCACTTACCTATACGCAGGCCTCCAACATCGGAGTGATCGTATCCCTGGCACCGTTTTTCACAGCGATATTGTGCTGTCTGTTTTTGCAAGGAGAGCGTCCGGGCAAACGTTTTATCATTGGATTTCTGATCGCGATGGCGGGGATCTATCTGATCAGCTTTCAAGGTACGGCTTCCCTGGCAATTAATCCTTTGGGAGATTTTCTGGCTGCAGGGGCTGCAGCTCTATGGGCTGTGTATTCAACCCTGACCAGGAAGATCAGTGCCTTCGGATATCATACCATACAAGTTACCAGACGTATCTTTTTCTATGGTCTGATCTTCATGCTGCCGGCTTTGTACCTAATGGGCTTTGATATCAAGCCGGAACAGCTGACTACACCGATTAATCTTTTTAATCTGTTGTTTTTAGGTCTGGGCGCCTCAGCGCTATGCTTTGCTGCCTGGAATTATGCCGTGAAATTATTGGGCACAATAAAAACAAGTGTATATATATACCTGGTGCCGGTCATTACCGCGATTACCTCAGTATTAATTCTACATGAGAGGATTACTGTAATGGCGTTCTTTGGAATAGTTTTGACGATCCTTGGATTGTTTCTGTCTGAAAGAAAAAAATAAATCAATCCTGCTGCAAAAAAATGCAACCATGCCATTTTCTTCTTCGTCTAATGATCGAAAGCAAATAAAATTCAGATAAAATGGAAGGAGTGTTTTTTATGAAAAAGTTAGTTGTACTGCTACTCAGCGGTCTTATGGTTGCATCCTCCCTGCCGCTTAATGTATTTGCAGCAACCGCATTAAAGGAAAATGCAGCCGACCCGGTGAGCATTGTAGCGGGAGAACCTGCTAAGAGTTCAAAGGAGCCTACTCAGGCAGGACTCCAAACTGCAATCAGTATGGTAAAGGCAGTGATTACCGTACCAAGTGAATATTCGGATTTCAATTATTATTTCAATGATGCCAGTACGTATTCCGATGCTTCCTGGAGCCTGACCTGGAGCACAAAGGACGGTAAGTCCAGTATCCAGGTAAATTGTGATGAAAAGTATCATATCACTTATTACAGTATCAATCATTATGATCAGACCGGTAACGGCATAGCAAAATATCTTAAGTCTGAGCTGCAGAGCTCTGCGGAAGAGTTTATCCGTAAAGTTGCTCCCGAAACCAATGGGAAGCTGGAGTATGTAAATTCAGACTTTGAAGGAATCTACAGCAATAACTATGTATATAACTATCAGAGAAAAGAGAACGGAATCAGTATGCCGGATAATACCGCCCGTGTTACTGTGAATTGTATTACCGGTGAGGTTACCTCGCTCTCTGTCAGCTGGTTGTATGACGCGAAGATTTCTACAGATAAGGCAAAGCTGACCAAGGAAGAAGCAGCAAATCTGATTAAGAAGCAGATGAAGATGAAGCTGGTATATCGCACGGATTATATCGGTATCTACGATGCGATGAAGGGTGTGAATCAGAAGAAAGCTTTCTTGGTTTATGAACCGACTCTTCCCTACATTTCAATCGATGCAAAGACCGGTAAGGTTTATCTGACCAATTCGGAATGGGTGAAGAACGACAACGGTGCGAACAGTAAGGAGGAAGCTGCAGCGGATGCAAGCGGTATCGCCGTTGGGCAGAAGAGTAAGCTCACTCCGGAGGAGCAGGAAAAGGTCGGAGAACTGAAGAATCTGATTTCCAAAGATAAGGCTATCTCTATCGTGACCGGAAATAAGGCATTATATATTGATAAGAACCTGATTCAGTATACTGCTGAATTAAATAAATGGGATAACGGAGCAGCTACTACTTATGTATGGAATATTTCCCTTACTGACCCAAGAGAGATAAAGCAGAAGGATACCGATACCTATCGTGGCAATGCATATGCTACTGTGGATGCCGCAAGCGGTAAAATTCTCAGCTTTTACTCAAGCATGAAGGGCTACTATGATCAGAAGAATCAGAAGTGGAACAGTGTAAAGATCAAATATGATAAGAAAGCCTCCAAGAGTATCCTGGAGAAATTTTTAAAAGCTCAGACCAGTGACCGCTTCAAGAATTCCGTCTTAAGTGAAGAGACGGATGACTATATTGCTTATTATAAAAAGGATACACCGGTTTACGGCGGTTATCGCTATCAGTATAACCGTGTAAATGAAGGAATTGAATATCCGTATAACAGCATCTATGGTTCTGTGGACGGTGTGACAGGAAAGATTTATTCCTATGGATTTAACTGGGATGAAAACGTGGAATTCGAATCACCCAGAGGTGTGATTTCTGCAGACAAGGCAATGGATTATTATCTTTCCAAGGAAGGCTTTGGACTGAAGTATGAAATCAATCAGATCAATAAAGTGGATCAGAATCAGAAGAAGGACGGCTACTATGATTATTCCAAGCTGACCAAGGTTGAGTATGAAGTAAGACTGGTTTACCGTCCCGATGTAGAACCTGCCTATATCTCGCCCTTTACCGGAGATCAGCTGGACAACAGCGGTAAGGTATATAAGAAAGCAGCTGCTTATGCTTATGATGATATAACCGATACTGTGAAATATAAGAATGTGTTGTTACTCGCTGATATGAATATCGGCTTCGAGGGCGGAAAATTCCTGCCTGAGCAGTCGATTACCGTAGATGAATTAAATGGATTGCTGAATAATATAGGTTATACGGTTTATAAAGACTCAGAAGACAGTACTGCGGTTAATAATTCAACGATTACCAGAGAGGAGATTGCACAGCTGTTCATTGATAAGCTTGGACTGACGAAAATGGCGGCTATCCCCGGAATCTACAAGACCGGCTTTGCGGATGAGAGTTCAATCAATACCAAATATCTCGGTGCCGTAGCTATGGCAAAGGGACTTGGAATCGTAGAAGGAGACTCGGCGAACAAGTATAATCCTACCTTTAAGGTTACCAGGGCAGATGCCGTAAATATGATCTCATCCTACATCAAAGCTCAGAAGGATGGAGTATACTAAGAAGGGGATTAGGAAAGTGATAGTCTGATGGATTAGATATTGACTTTGTGTAGAGCTATCATGGAGCGATGATATGGTTAGTATGTAGTGTGTTATATGATTACAGTCTGCATTATGTAATTATTTTAGATATTATTACTTGGTTATCATTAAGTATTATTAAGTATCACTAAGTCTATGTGCGTCAAGGTGTTCGGCGTCAGTGTCAGGGGATAGATTTCATCTATCCCCTGACTATTTTCAAAGAACACAAAAACAGGACCCATGGTATGAAAGCGTAGTAGAAATAATAAGCTTTCCCCATGGGTTCCGTTTTTGTGTTTTCTGAAAACAGCGCAGGTGGGATGTAATCCCACCTGACTGCTGACGCGAACACGAGATACACTTCAACTATAATAATTAGAAATTAGACTACCATAACAATCACGTTAATCATCTGATATATACCAGAATATAAAGCACAATAGAAACCAGTATATTCAATACTCCCGGAATAGCAGTACATAGTAAGCCTTCCTACTCCGAGAAAAAAATAAGGCTGCCAATCGGCAGCCTGTTTACTTCTTTATGCAATATTATTGATAGCCTTGGATAAACGGGATACTCTTCTGGATGCAGTATTCTTGTGGAATACACCCTTTGAGCAAGCCTTATCGATTTCGGAAACTGCTTCAACTAAGCTTGCATTTGCAAGGTTCTTATCACCTGCAGCAACAGCAGCATCTACTTTCTTAATCATCGTCTTAACCTTGGACTTGATTTGCTTATTTCTAGCAGCTTTAGTCTCGTTAACTAAGATTCTCTTCTTAGCAGATTTAATGTTAGCCAATTCGTACACCTCCAAATATAAAATTATTATCAACCACAGTGCCAGGTACACCAAATTGAGAGTGAGATGTAAAACTGGATCTGGTCGCTCGAATACTTTGTTTCATTAAATCCGGACACGGACGTTCTAATGGAAACATACTATTATATAGTAGTCTATCGGATTTGTTCTGTCAATACATATTTTTAAAAAACATTGTAAAAAATAAAGGAGAAATTATGGAAATATATTATTCTGGAGGGAAATACAGTGAATACTAAGATCAGAACAGACTTGGCCCTGGAGGCTAGGGAAAGCTTTCCTGAGGATGATGTGGAAATCAAGGGTGTCGTATTGACAGAGAATTATGATGAAAAGAATGATGTTCGGGTATCTGTGGTCAAGATTAAGGACGATCGCGGAGCGAAAGCAATGCAGAAGCCGATCGGTACCTATATTACCATTGAGGCACCGAAGATGAACCAATCAAGCGTGGATTATTATAAACCGGCTTCCGAGGAAATCGCAAAGCAATTGAGAGCGCTGGCGGGCAATTTGAAGAAAGAAGAGATTCTTGTGGTAGGACTGGGTAACCGGGAGGTCACCCCCGATGCTCTTGGCCCACAGGTCGTAGACAACCTGTTTATCACAAGACATCTGATCCGGGAATATGGAGATGAATTCAAGGAAAAGAATCATCTGGGCAGTGTCAGTGCGATTTCGCCCGGAGTGATGGCACAGACCGGGATGGAGACGGTAGAGATCATCAAAGGAATTATAGAAGAGACGCATCCGAAGCTTTTAATCGTGATTGATGCCCTGGCCTCCAGAAGCGTCAGCAGGGTAAATACCACGGTACAACTGACCGATACCGGAATCAGCCCCGGTTCGGGTGTCGGTAACAATCGGAAAGCTCTTAATGAGGATACGCTCGGAACCAAGGTCATTGCCATAGGTTGTCCCACCGTGGTGGATGCAGCTACCATCGTAGCGGATACACTGACTAAATACATGGAGAAGAGCGGCTTTGAAGAGGAGGAAATCAATCAGTTCATTTCGGATGTCAGGGGACAACAGATAGAGAATATGTTTGTAACTCCAAAGAATATCGATGAATCCGTAAAGCAGATCAGTTTTACGATATCAGAAGCAATCAACTCTTGCTTTGCCCAGAATGTATCCTAAGGGAATAAATGAGCCGGCGCCCTAATATAATGAATCAGGCTTTTGAAGAACAGTCTGGAGGCGCGGCAATGAAAAGAAATCGTGTATGGTATTCGGCGAGACGAGCTCAAATAACCGGATTTCGGCTGAATATCTATCTTATTATATGGATATTTATCATCATAGGTTCTGTATATCTTTTGGTACGTTTTGCAGCTATTTCCTTCTCTGATGAAATGGGCCAAGCTGGCGGCAGTTATCAGGATGCAGTTTATTACTATGTCAGTAACAAAGTAATCGAATCCGGCTCTTCTCTGGTCAGTTACTATACCGGCGGAGAAGAAGCTGCGATTTTCCCTTTGAATGTACTGTCAAGACATTTTCCATTGGCTTCCTATATTAAGGATCAAGGTTTTTTAATCAGTAACGCGGAGAAGAAGCTGCAGGAAACCTATGCGAAGGAAAAGATAGAGCTGTATCATTTACCGGAACAGGCAATCAGTGAAGCATATCTGTTATCCAACGGAGCTTATTATAACGAAAGGCAGGCGCTCTTCGCCGGAAATGCAGCCCTGGGAGACACAGGCGGTGAGCTTTCCGTAAGCGCAACAGAAGGAGATCTTGCATATCAGGAATCGGATGAGGAACCCTGGCCTGAGCCTGAGGCAATTGAAGCCTCCAATCCTGGTAATGTCATAGACTATACGATGGAGCAGTTGAAGGATGTTAATTTTTTGATCAGGAATTTCTATATTGTCGATCCGGCAACAAAGGTGACGGACAGCTTGTTTGACGCCGAAGAACTGTTGGGAAAGGACATGAAAATCAGTCAAAAGAATGATAAACCGCAGATTCTGATTTATCATACCCACTCTCAGGAAACCTATATTGACAGCAGGGATAAGGAAAAAGCAGATACGGTGGTGGGTGTCGGAAGCTATCTGACGCAAATCCTGGAGGATACCTATGGCTATAATGTCATCCATGATACCTCCTGCTATGATATCATAGATGGAAGCTTGGAACGGAGCAAAGCCTATAACATGGCCAAGGACGGAGTACAAAAAATATTGGATAATAATCCTTCCATCGAGGTTGTGATCGATTTACATAGGGATGGTGCGGATAATAAGAGAACAACCGTGATCAATGGAAAGGAGACCGCTCAGATCATGCTGTTCAACGGCTTGAGCCGCGATCAGGACGGACCGATCGCTTATCTTGAGAATCCGTATATCCAGGATAATCTTGCTTTGAGTCTTCAGATGCAGCTGAAGGCAATTGAATTGTATCCAGGGCTGTTCTATAAGAATTATCTGAATTGTTATCGTTATAATATGCATCTCAAGCCGAAATGTATTTTGATGGAGCTGGGAACGAACAATAATACCTTGGAATCTGCGAAAAATGCGATGGAACCTTTTGCCCGTGTCCTGAATGCAGTACTTCAGGGCGAATAGGATGGAACCGTCAGAGAAGCAGTTCAAGCAATCATGAAAATGTATTATCTTGCTACCATAAAAACTGTGTGATATAATAATTCAAGCCTGCTTGTAATGATGTGAGAGCGGCGAAGATCAGGAACATGCTTTGTTTCTGATCTAATCATTAAGAATGTAAATGAAAATCAATTTACGTATTCGAGGGTAATTGCTCCGGTTACTATCCGGAGATTACGATACGCAGGAGGATAAAGATGGCTTTAGACCAAAGTAAAATAAGAAATTTCTGTATCATAGCACACATAGATCATGGTAAATCAACACTGGCGGACCGTATCATTGAGATGACGGGTCTTTTGACGAGCCGTGAAATGCAGGCTCAGGTATTGGATAATATGGATCTGGAACGGGAAAGAGGAATCACCATTAAGGCCCAGACTATTCGTACCGTATACAAGGCAAAGAACGGTGAGGAATATATCTTTAATCTGATCGACACTCCGGGACATGTGGATTTCAATTACGAGGTATCCCGAAGCCTTGCAGCTTGTGAAGGTGCCATTCTGGTAGTGGACGCGGCACAGGGAATTGAAGCTCAGACTTTGGCCAATGTCTATCTGGCACTGGATCATAATCTGGATATTATGCCGGTTATTAATAAGATTGATCTGCCCAGTGCAGATCCGGAACGTGTCATTGCGGAAATCGAGGATGTCATCGGACTGGAAGCCCATGATGCACCGTTGGTTTCTGCCAAGGTAGGAACCAACATCGATCAGGTACTGGAACAGATTGTAACAAAAATTCCGGCTCCGAAGGGTGATCCGGAAGCGCCACTGCAGGCACTGATTTTTGATTCGGTCTATGATCCCTATAAGGGAGTCATCGTTTTCTGCAGAGTTAAGGAAGGAAGAGTAAGAAAAGGAACAGAGATCCGTATGATGGCTACCGGTGCGACAGCTGAGGTTGTCGAGCTTGGAATCTTCGGACCGGGACAATTTCTCCCGGCTGAGGAGCTGACTGCCGGTATGGTTGGATATCTGACCGCCAGCTTAAAGAATGTGAAGGATACCCGTGTGGGAGATACGGTTACCGACAATAAACGTCCCTGTGCAGAGCCTCTTCCGGGTTATAAGAAGGTACATCCGATGGTTTACTGCGGTATGTATCCGGCGGACGGAGCTAAGTATCCCGATCTGCGGGATGCGCTGGAGAAGCTACAATTAAACGATGCATCCCTGCAATTCGAACCGGAGACCTCTGTTGCACTTGGTTTTGGCTTTCGCTGCGGTTTCTTAGGTTTGCTTCATCTGGAGATTATTCAGGAACGTCTGGAGAGAGAGTATAACCTCGATTTGATTACAACAGCGCCCAGCGTTATTTATAAAGTACACAAGACCAACGGTGAGGTATTTGATATCACCAATCCGACGAATCTGCCGGATCCCTCTGAGATTGAGTATCTGGAGGAGCCCATGGTATCTGCGGAAATCATGGTAACTACGGAATTTGTAGGTTCAATCATGAACCTTTGTCAGGAACGCCGAGGTGTCTATCTCGGAATGGAATACATGGAGACGACGAGAGCGCTTTTAAAATATGAACTGCCCTTAAATGAGATTATTTACGATTTCTTTGATGCTTTAAAATCCAGATCCAGAGGCTATGCTTCCTTTGATTATGAGCTGAAGGGGTATGTACAATCAGAGCTGGTGAAGCTGGATATTCTTATTAATAAGGAAGAAGTGGATGCGCTGACCTTTATCGTTCATGCGGAAAGCGCTTATGAACGCGGAAGGAAAATGTGCGAGAAGCTGAAGGATGAGATACCGAGACAGCTGTTCGAGATCCCGATTCAGGCAGCCATCGGCAGCAAGATCATCGCAAGAGAGACGGTTAAGGCGATGCGTAAGGACGTACTTGCCAAGTGCTACGGCGGTGATATCACCAGAAAGAAGAAGCTGCTGGAGAAGCAGAAGGAAGGCAAGAAGAGGATGCGTCAGGTGGGCAATGTGGAAATACCGCAGAAGGCCTTCATGAGTGTTCTGAAATTAGATGAAGATTAGGCAGTAACAGAGAATCAGCTGTTTTGATGTAACTTCGCATTGGAACAGCTTTTTCTGTTCTATGACTATTGTTACTAAGGAAAAGTAGGTGATTGTATTGGAAAATGAAGGCAAGCAGAGTAAGGGACGGAGGACTGATTCCGGAAAGCGGGAATTAGGCTTATACCTTCACATCCCCTTCTGTGTAAAAAAATGCGATTATTGTGACTTCCTGTCCTCCCCAGCGACCGAAGAAAGCAAGAAGCGTTATGTTGATGCCCTGATTAAGGAAATCGCCAGCTATCAAGGTCGTACAGAAGAATATACTGTTCCAACCATATTCTTTGGCGGAGGGACGCCGTCCACTCTGAACACGGGAGAGATCGGTCGTATTCTGGAGGCATTGGACAAAGTATTTCAGATTGACAGGGAAGCAATAGAGGCAACCATTGAAGTAAATCCCGGTACAGTCACCAGGGACAAGCTCACAGAGTATAAAAGAGCAGGGATCAACCGATTAAGCTTCGGGCTGCAATCTGCAGTTGATTCAGAGCTTAAGCGGCTTGGAAGGATACACTGCTATCAGGATTTTGTCGACAATTACCATCTGGCAAGGGAGCTAGGGTTTCAGAATATCAATATTGATCTGATGTCTGCCTTACCGGGACAGAAGCAGGAAACCTGGGAAACAACGCTTCATACCGTAGTTGATCTGGCTCCTGAGCACATCTCGGCTTACAGCCTGATGATTGAAGAAGGAACGAATTTCTATAAAATTTACGGGGAAGGAGCACCTGATGAGAAGGAGTTGCCGGACGAGGAGACAGATCGCCTCCTTTACATCAGAACGAAGGAAATTCTGAAGCAGTACGGATATGAACGGTATGAG
>JAEZLY010000055.1 GCA_023414985.1 Bacillota bacterium
GTTTTCCGAATATGGTACGAAGCTTCAGCGACAAAATTTTTAACAACTCGTCCTTAGTGCCCATAGGTTACCTCCCTGGAAAAATGAATATTTCCGTATTGCTACTGCTTATCCACCTTCTTAAAAACAAGATATTCTTCCCAAAAGGAAAATATACCGTCCTTTCGAAAGAAATAATTTGCAAAAACTAATCGTCTATATTATTCTGTTATTCAAGATAGTATCGAAAAAATACCGCTTGATACGGCAGCGTGGGATAAAGTGAGGAAAGTAAAATGAGATACGGCTTGATTGGTGAGAAGCTGGGACACAGCTATTCGAAGATAATTCATGAGATGCTCGCGGATTATACTTATGACTTGATTCCGCTGTCACAGGAGGAATTTACCGTCTTCATGGAGAAGAAGGAGTTCACTGCCATTAATGTTACGATTCCCTATAAACAGGCAGTCATTCCTTATCTGGATGAGCTGCATCCTCTTGCAAAGGAAATCGGAGCAGTAAATACCATCGTCAATCGAGGCGGACACTACATCGGTTATAATACTGATTTTTGTGGTTTCAAATATATGCTGGAGCATAACGAAATCGAGATTAAGGACAAGAAATGCCTAATTCTGGGCAGCGGCGGTACGTCCCACACGGTTCGTACCGTACTGGAGCATCTCGGTGCAAAAAAGATCCTGATTATAAGCAGAAAGGATACCGAAGACTCGGTATCCTATGAAAACTGTTATAAAAACCACACCGATGCGCAGGTCATTGTAAATACGACCCCTCTCGGCATGTATCCGAATATTGATGCAGCTCCTCTGGACCTAAGCACCTTTACTGCCTGTGAGGCTGTCGTGGATGCCATCTTTAATCCCCTGGAGACAAAGCTGGTTAAGCAGGCCAGGGAACTGGGCAAAACAGGCGTTACCGGACTCGAGATGCTGGTAGCCCAGGCAAAGCAGGCCATCGAGTATTTCCTGGATAAGAAGCTTTCGGACGAATTAGTAGAAGAAACATACAAAAAGCTACTTTCGATTATTACGAAGCAATAAGAAGCTGCTTCCTATCATTATGAAGAATAATACGGATTTCGATCATTATGTATCAATAAAACCACTCAGTAGGAAGATAGAACAGATAGGGTGCCGTAAAGATTGCCAGAGATAAGGATAACTTTCTCTTTACCGAAAGCTCCAGATCGGCTTTCTTCAGACATATCTTATAATTAAACCAATAGATACAGAAAGCGGCAATAATCACACTGGCAGTTACCCAGAGTACGGCAAAAATACTGTGATAGGGATTGTAGCTGACAGCATTGGTTATATTCTCATACCACCATTTGCCCAGCTTGGTCTCATAATCAAAATCCATCAACCCTGACAGGAACATCGCTATGGTTCCAACAAAATCAGCGACAAATCCAAATATCCACACCTTAAAGATAATGGGTTTTACCTTTTGTCTGATATCCTGTACCTTAAGAAATTTCAAGGTAAGTGTCACAACCAGCAGATCAATCAGAAAATTGGCTGGAAGTATGACAATCCAGGTCAGCGGAAACAGCCATAAAAGCCAGATCGGAAATATCAGATTATATAGTTTAACCCCATTATTCTTTCTCATGATTTACTATTCCTTTCCTTCTATGAAAGGGTTCTCCAGCTTTTCAGTCCACATCTGTAACAAAACCGCGATGTCCTCTGCGAACTCACGATCAGTCTGAGTCTCACCCTTTTCTATCTCTTCAAGTACAGTAAATGAGAATGATTCTGCACCATATTGATTCCATTCCTTGAGCATCCCCGGTTCAGGGCAGGAATTGGTTGATAAGAAAAAATGATATCTGTTTCTCTCACCCTCAATATTCCTTGTGGATTTCATCCACCTGCGATGATTCCCGACACAGGTTATACAATAAATTCCACCAGTCACTTTTCTATTCTTATAATTTTCTTTTAATTCTCTTTTTGTCAAATGATCCATATTCAAAACCTCCTCACCCCATTATAATGATTCATGGGTCAGGAAGCAATAAACGCTCCGTAGAGAAAGTAACAGTTCTGAGCTATTTAAGAATCCGTTATTCTGCCTGCTTTAACTCATCTATGGTTTCGAACAGCTGGGTGTACGCTATCTGAATGTTTTCCTCGCTCACTGTGTCGTTATATAGGCCAAAGCCCCAGGTCTTCAGGCTTCCGTCCTGGTACTGGATCCCTGTGATATAAGTGAGATCATCCATAAAGGCAGCGTCCTGATAGGATAAATCCTCCCGAATAAAAGGAACATAGCTTTTTTCAGATTGAATAAAGAATACCGGAATTGTTGAGGCTTGATAAATTGCTGCATAAGTACCCTCTGAGGCCTCCTCCAGATTCTCTTTTGTAATAATAATCGCATCCATTCCGGGATTTTCAGTCATTTCCTTCAGCTCGTCAAACTGAAGCTGTTGGAAAAGAACATTCCCTTCTATAACCTTGGGAAGTTCACCGATCACTCCGATTGTCAATTTATCACCATTATAGGCATCCTTCACTGTCATTTTATCCGTGGTTTTGCCGCAGCCTGACAACAGGACGGATATAACAATGATTAACATAAGAGAAAACTTTTTCACGAACGACACTCCAAACCATATAAAATCGAATATCCAATATAACAATATATGTATGAAGTGTATCATTAATTCATTAAAAAATCAAATACATTTAAGTAAAATAAAGGAAAGGGACAGCCTGGCAAGCGGCTGTCCCTTTCCTTCTTATTCTCGGGGTCTATTGGACGGATTTTACATCAGTATAATAGTAGTATTTATACCAATTACTTGCGTAGGACACTCCGAACTGAAGCTGAGCATATTGGCCGATATTAATACTTCCTCCTCCGGATACGGTGGTCGTACCATAATCCCAGAAATCACCGTTGACGATATAGAATATCTGGTACGCACTTTGCAGCTGGGTATATAGGTTCCCGCTGAACTGTTTGGTAATTGTCACCGGTGTAAGCCAGTCCCAATAGGAATATTCCCTGTAAAGCTGTGTGGTAAGAATATTGGTTATTCCCCAGAAGGAACCGCTTTCACTGGTCTGGCAATACCATTTTATCATTGGCTTGTAATTCGAGCTGACATCCAGATAGGTAGCAATCTCTCTGTATGTACTTGAAGCTGCTCTTGCAGCTGCAGCGGAGTAAGCCGGAGCTGCTGCTTTTAGTGAACTCTTCTCCGAATCCAGTATACTTTTAGCCTGTTTTACACTGATATCCTCTGATTCAGCATATTTCTTACATAGCTCGTCATAGGTCAGCACGTCGCTTACAATCAAATTGTCATTGTCAGCCGTTAAATCAACAGTAGAAGCGATCATGTTTTTCTGATTAGAAGCTTTAGGAATTTCTGCAGCTTTGGATTGAACAGGAGCTGTAATCGTAAAGTTCATTACCAATGCTAAAACAAAGGTCATTAGTGCTGCTACAAACTTTCTTCTCTTCAACATCTTTCTACCTCCATTACGAATAGATTGTTAGGCTACGACAGCTTGTCTCATGATCATGATCTCAGCTAACTTCTATTTTAATGGAAATATCTGTTAATACCATGTCGTATCTGGAAAAATTTGTATTCTTTGTGATTTTTGATTTATTTTTCTTGCAATTTGCTATTTAATCTCCTATTTCTATAATGTTTCCCTCCGGGTCAGCAATAAAGAAATTCCTTTGTCCCCAGGGCTTGGTAGACAGTTCTTCTATAATTCTTACCTTGTGCTGTCTCATCTTTTCATATACCAGGTCAACCTCAGGAGTAGTAAAGCGAAGATACATTTCCATCGTAAGATTAACGCCGCTCGGTGTAGTATAAGTTTCACCAATGGACTTGGCAAACTGCATACGGTCAAACAAAAACAAATCATTCTCTCCCTTTTTTAAGGACGCGAATAAACCACCATCCCATTCCGTTTCAAAGTTCAACACCTCACAATAAAATGATACCATCTTTTGCATATCTGCTACAAATAATCCTACGTCCTTCATGTTGAATTTCCTCCTTGGTTTATTCTACCGGTTTATTCTTCCGTTTCATTATCTAAAATGAACTCCGCCTGATCCTCTATCTCAACTCCAACGCCGCCCCCTGGTGTACGTATCTCGGATGACTCCTTCTTCTGGAATATAAGGGTATCTCCGTCGATCAGAAATTCATAAGTATATTGTCCATCGTCCGTAACCATCGTCAATACATCATCCTTTATAGTATAGGAGCCAATATTTAGATAACTGCTTAAAAGATTATAGGAAAATATAAGCTTGCCTTCAGATATCTTAACATTCGGCAACAATACTTCATCAATTCCGGAATAATCCAGGATATAGGTTCCGTCTTTCACTGTTGCTGTTTCGTTATCTAAAATACATGCAGTCAATAATAATAATTGGATGATTATAAGAACTGTTACAAGTACTTGTTTCATATTGCCCACCCCTCATTATCTTCAATACATACATTCAGAATAGCCTTATTCTATGCTGTTTAGGAATTTGTCTATATCCTCGTGCCTGATATCAATTCGCTTCTGATCGTCCCGGTTGCTTACCAGATAGACATACATAAGCTTCTCAGATGGTCCCCCTGCCCCGACCAGCAGGCTATATTCCTCATCGATCGGATACCTCATAATATACAGACCGCTTCCGATTTCTGTACCTTGATAGTCCTTGAAATCCTCCCAAGTCAATTGCTCGCCTTTTTGTGATAGCTCCTTTACGATTTCCATTGTCAGGTGGTCGGATTTCTCTCTATTTGAATTGCTGATATAATATACGACTGATATCAGTACCAGACATACTGCTGCAATCAGAAGTATTACTATTCTTCTATGAGTTCCAGTATTTTGCTTCTCTGTATTCATAGTAACCCCCCCATTTTCATAGATCTCGTATGTTTGTCACAATTTTGCAAGCTTCTTAATAACTCTAATTAATTATTTGTTTCAGGGTAAGGCTTAATCATATAATTTTGTAACCACTCCGGTATTTCATAAGATTTTTTATGAGTAAAATCTTCCAAGGTTTTATTCCCGTGTACATCGACTTTATAAGTAATTTCATCATCACCTACAGGCCAATGTGCACCGATCATTGGTGTTGTCTCAAAGGTAATGAAAATATTAACCGGGTCACCCTTTTTACTAATATCTTTAATTTTAAAATCATAATTGAAATATTCTAATCCATCGGAAAAATAATTATCATAGAATTTACTGCTATCTGCTTTTATATTGTC
>JAEZLY010000080.1 GCA_023414985.1 Bacillota bacterium
ATAGTGTAATCTAAGGAAGAAGGAGGTAATTACGATGACGATTCATGAATTGGCCAATTTCAGTGGAGTCAGTATCAGAGCTTTACATTATTATGATAAGATTGGGCTTTTGAAGCCATGCAGCAAAGAGCCGAACGGATATCGGAAGTACAACGAGGATTCGCTGATGCAGCTGCAGCAGATTATGTTTTATAAAGAGATGGATTTGTCCTTGAAAACAATAAAAAATATTATGAATCAGCCCGGGTATGACCGCAAGGAAGCAATTCAGGAGCAGAAGGAATTACTCCTGGCGAAAAGGAACCGCCTGACCAGACTGATTGAACAAATGGATCAAATCCTGAAAGGAGAAGATACCTTGGATTTCAGTATATTTGAGCATAATGAATTAGAAGAAGTATTCAGAAGCAGACTGTCACTGCTGGATGAGGAATATAAGCAAGCATTGATCAACGAGCATGGCAGCCTGGAGAATTATATCAAATTCATGATGGAGCATGAGGCAGGCATTAGAGCCTCTGCGATTGAGTACTATGGAAGTGTAGCAAATTACATTGAAGCGTTGAGAAAGACCCCGCCCCTTCCAAGGGAGGGTATGGGAAAGCTGCAGGCTAAACTCGATGCCACGGTAAAGCTGATCGCAGCCCATAAGGAGACGGGTGATGTCACTCTGCCGGAGCTTCAAACACTCGTTGCGGAATGGAAGAGCACCTTCCGGGAGCTATGCCAGATGGAGGATATCTCAGATATGTTCCAAATGATCTATCATGGATATATGGAGAACAGTGATATCATCAGAGCCATGGATAACATTTACGGAGAGGGCTCCACAGTCTTTGTCGGTAAAGCCATGGAGTATTATGATACCAGGAAGCAGTGACGAAAGAAGGTATAAAGACTTTGCGGAAAGCCGTTTATGTGCTTTCCGCAAGAACTTAAATATCATCATTAAGAACTGTACTTATCAAATTTATCAAAGTGTAAATATTATTCTAGCAAGCATATTAACTTAGTTCCTATAAAAGAAGACTTCATTCCTTATTAGAAGTCTTTATCCTAAAAAAATGGAAGTAAACATAATATCGGTTCACTTCCAATTTAATAAATTATTTTCTTACCTTATTCTCAAATTTGCCTTGGTGAGCCCCTGAACAATAAGGCTGATTATTTGATAATCCGCATCTGCATAGATGACAACTTTCATGCTTTTCCAGAACGTTTCCCTCACCATCAATTACTTCAACATCACCACTAACTAAAAATGGTGCATTGTCAAGCGCCTGTATTTTAACTGTCATTCTAAACACCTCCTTCAATAAATAAGTATTTGAAGGTTAGATATATTCTATGCAAGTATATATCTAATTGAGGTTTTGACATGTTTGTAAGAAAAGATTTTGCTCGGCAATTTATTTCGGAAAAATTATGAAAGAACACTCTTTCTCGAGATGGGTGACGTCAGTATGGTTTTATATGCTTTTTCTTCAAGCTGTGCTACCTGTACGATCTGATCGGGAATCTCATTAAGATTATCCTGTTCTTTCAGAAGATAGTTCGCCATCTGATAGGTCATCTTTTCTAATAGAACGCCGCTCTTCATAAAGAACTCTGCCGCATCGCACCATTCCGGTATCTGATATTCCTTTCCCAATTCTGTCAAAACTTTCACAAGGTGCTCCCTGCAGCACATATAGTGAATGAAATCATCCTCCACGATCCCAAGCAAACGGTTGGGTAACTTAGGGACCGTCCCGGAGAACATGATTAAATTCAGCAGAGCTGCATCATATTCCTCCTGTGTCAGCTCCTCCTGCCAATGAGGAAATTCCTTAGCAAACTTGTACATACCTCGGATGCCTGCAAATTCAACCGGAGACTCCAGCATTTTCACCGCCTTACGATAGAAGCCTTCTTTCGCTATCTCAATCGTACTTCTCGGCTTTTGATCAAATTCAATTTTACAGATCGTATTCTTGAGAGAGAGCCCCTTTGTTTCCACATTCAAGGCCTCCTTCAATATGTCGTAGGGTATCTCCTGTACTGAGTTTATTCCGCAATCCAACACATAGACGATTCCTTTGTCATCATCATAACCGACCATCAGGACATAATGGATGGGGATATGCATTTTCTCATGGAATTTCGGATAGTAGTGCAGATAGTACATGTCCAGGCAGCCAAGTACCACGGGACAACCTGCATCAATTTGCTCTTTCGCAGTCTTTAGTGTATATTCGAAGGTCCTTCCTTCGATATGCTTGAAGGTAAAGCCTACAATATCAGCTATTTCCTTGTACATCTTTTTGGTTCTGCCATCCCCCCAGGCTACGCGTCTCTTAAGCTCATCCGTCTTGGATTTCAGATAGATAAAATTGCCTTTTCCACTCAAGCTGAAGAAAAATTGCTTTGGGATTTTCTCACCGCTCTTTTGCATATACAGGTCCTCTATGCCGTTCCACATACATTCATAGTCATCCACATGATGCTGAACCGATAATATTCTGTTACTCATCGTTTGCACACTCCTTTATTTGATTTATAGAAAGAATAAACCCTCGCATTGTGCGAGGGTCAATAGGGTTTTATATTTTTTTTATCGGGAAACAAATTTCTGTAATGAAATTCTCGGGATCTCTTTCATTGCCGGGTGAGATAAAATAGGTCGAGAAAGGCTTTCCGCATAGTTTATATTTCTTTTCCCTGATCCATTCCTCCATATACTGCATGATATCGCCGATTTGATTATACACTCCCTGAAAGGCAACTGTTGCTGCAGTACATTCTTCCAGCTCATAAAAATGAATTCCGTCTGAATCCGGAAGCAGCTTATCCACAACCCGCTGAACTTCTACGTCTATTATGGAATAATCAGAAGACTTCTGATGGGTAATCGCAAAGGCATATTCCGTAGCTGCGAATGAGACACCCAGTTGCTCGCAGCGTTTGATTAGTTCAGCCCAAAGCTGACCTTCATCTGAAAACTGATGTATGATATCCCGATAGGCGGCAACCTTACGTGATGGGATCTTTTTGATCACGATGGAAAGCACATATTGGTCCTGCTTCTTCAAATCCCGGATTGCCTGCTCCATAAGCTTGATTTTATTCCTGATTTCTTTCAGCTCTTCTGTCTTTTCCTCTTTTTTCTTTTGAACAAAGTCAATGAAGCGCTCAGCAGATTCATTCTCAATCTGAAGTTCTGCAATTTCCTTTAGTCCAAAACCGAGATTTTTCAGGACCTGAAGCTGATTGGCAAAAACAATCTGTCGTTCATTATAATATCTATAGCCGGAAGCTTTATCGATCTGCTCCGGTTTTAACAGACCGATCTTATCGTAATTACGTAGCATATGAATGCTGATACCGGTTAAATTTGAGAATTCCCCTATTCTTATCATACTGACTGCTCCCCAAGCTTTACTGAACTTCGTGGACAGGTTTGGCAACCTCATTCATTATAGCATGCTTAGCCATGAACGACAACAAGCGAAGGGGGCTGCTTGAAATACATGATAAACCAAGGTAAGTACAATATCCCCCTGAATTACAGGTATCTTGCTGTGATGCTGTTGCTTGTCAGGATTTCCGCAGGGGTTCCGGTAAATATGACTTCGCCGCCCTTATCACCTCCCTCGGGGCCAAGGTCGATGATCCAATCGCTGTTCCTGATTAACTGCTGATTGTGCTCTACGACGACTACAGTATTTCCTGCATCCACCATGCGGTTGAGGAGGACAAGAAAATGCTCAATATCCTTGGGGTGTAATCCGGTAGTAGGCTCATCCATCAGATAAAGATTCCACTTCCCTGTACCACTGCCGAGCAATTCCTTCGCAAGCTTCAGTCTCTGTCCCTCGCCGCCCGATAGGGTAGTAAGAGTCTGTCCCAGTTCAAGATATCCAAGCCCAACATCCAGCAGCAAGCTTAGAATTCTTAGGATCCTTGGCTGATCAGCAAAGAAATCAGCCGCCTCCTCTACGGAAAGCATCAGTACATCCTTGATGGATAGGTTTTTATATTTCACGGATAAAACCTGGTCATTGAATTGATTACCGTTACAAACCGGGCATACAACCTCGGTGTTGGTGAAGAACAGCATATTGCTTTCCACATATCCCAAGCCTTCGCAGTTCTCACAGCGTCCTCCCGGGGTGTTGAAGGAGAAATGCTTTGCGGTCAGCCCGGCAAGCTTGGCTTCTGTTGTCTTTGCAAAGACAGTTCTGATCTCCGAGTAAACATCCGAATAAGTTGCTACGTTGGATCGCTTCATTTTTGTAATGGACGACTGTTCGATTGTAATGACCTGGTCAAACTGTTCAAGACCGGAGATACAATTGGTTTGTGAATTTTGTTCCATTTGAGCTAGTACCTCAAATATCAAGGTTGATTTACCGGAACCGGAAGGCCCGGTAACAGCAGTTAAGCAGCCAACCGGAATATCGACGCTGATCTTTTTTAGGTTGAACTTAGTCGCATCGTTTATGGTAAGCTTACCTGAAGCAATTCTAAAATCAGTTTTTCCGGGATGGGAGCAGCTCAGATAGCTTCCTGTGACAGAGTCTGCTTCCTTCTTGATCTCCTCCAAAGTTCCTGCGGCAATGATCTCACCGCCGAATTTTCCGGAGCCCGGACCAATATCCACGATATAATCCGCAGCAGCCATGACATCCTCATCATGCTCAATAATCAGGATGGAATTGCCTAAATCACGCAATCTCTGCAGTATTGCAATCAGTCCTGCGGTATCCTTGGGATGCAATCCTGCAGTCGGCTCATCCAGGATATAGATGACACCGCACAGGTCGGAATCCAACAGCGCTGCAAGTCGAAGCCTTTGTATTTCCCCTCCTGATAATGTAACCATCTGACGGTCCACGGTGAGGTAGCCAAGCCCGACATTGACCACGCGTGTAAGCTTTGTCTTTATGTCAAGCAGATATGCTTTTACCAGCTCCGTATGCTGCCCGGATAGAGAATCAGCCAATTCATTCACCCAGTCAAAGAGCATCTCCAGTGAAAATTGTGATAGCTGCGGCAGCCGTGTATGATTCACGGTAATATTCCGACTCAGCTCGGAAAGCCTTTCTCCCTTGCATTCAGGGCATTCCACAATGTCAAAGTATTCCTCCAGCTGTTTTGCATTCCCTTCCTTCTCAGCCAACTTCCGCCATAGAATCGGAAGGACCCCTTCAAATTTTCCTGAGGAAGAAGTCTTCGGAGGCCTCTGATCAGGAAAGCTGGTTTTTATCATATCATGATCTATTCCTTCATAGAGGATTACCTTCTGCAACTCGCTGAATTTCTCTACCGGGGTATTCGGTGGAACAGGAATTCCGTAATGTTGAAATGCAGCATACAAGATCGAAATCTGATAGTTGGCGTATTGCTTTTCCCAATAGCTTACTGCACCGGCTTCCGGAGACAGACTTTCATCAACAACCCGCTCCCTCTTAATGGAATGAATCCTTCCCAGACCCTCGCAGGCAGGGCATGCACCCTCCCTGGTATTAAAGGAATAGTGGGTACGTGTAAGCTTGTCCATCCTTTTACCGCAGCAGCTGCAATACATATAGACATAAAAATCGTTTCCAACCTTCTCGGTCTCTTCTTTACAATCGGCTGCCGAAATCATTTCTCCGCAGTAAGGACAGGTACGTAAGCCAAGTTTTTCATATACCATTCTTAGATCTGTATAGATATCTGTCATTGTTCCAACCGTTGAACGGGGATTCGTATTATTGTATTGCTGGGTAATCGCAATCGCCGGGGATGCCCCGCGGATACGATCTACCTTGGGTTTATGGATGCCCTGTAAGGTGATGGCCTCTAAATACTGCCTCTGACATTCGTTGAACAGGACGTCCAGTAATAAAGTTGATTTACCGGAACCGGAAAGTCCGGTAAATACGACGAGCTTATTTTTCGGTATCTCCAGTGAAATATCCTTTAAGTTACCCTCATATGCCCTGATGATTTCGATATTTGACATTCCTTACCTCCTTATGGTATATGCTGTTATCTGTTCGGCCGACAAAGCTTTTTCTTTTGTATCTATTTCTATTATATAACATTAACGCAATAGCGAAGCTTTTATACCAGGAATACGGGGTTATATTGAAAAAACTTTGGAATAGTATTATAATGTTGTAAAATAGAAAGGCAGGAGGGCTATGCAGCTGAGACCAATTGATATTGCAAGGAAATTAAATATTAGCACCTCTACGCTTAGGAGCTATGAAGAGTTGGGATTGGTTCCGCCTGTTCTCCGTTCGCAGAGTGGCTACCGATTATTGAACGAAGAGCATATGGCTTATTTCATTTGCATCAGGGAGATGCTGCACGGATTCACTTTATCGGAGATCGGGGATATGCTGAGGCCGGTAATGGCGCATAACATAGATGAGGCTCTTTGGTTGGCAAATCAAGCACAGGTTGATCTTCGTAATGATAAAATAGTATGTGGGAATATCAGAAAAAGATTCTTACAGAAGACGAAGATGGTAAGGAAAGCACAGGAGTTCTCAATCGATGCCGTAAGTAAAGCCACAGGTGTGATTCCTTCTACGATACGATACTGGGATAAGATTGGGCTGATTTCCGCAAGCAGATGTTCAACCAATAATTACAGAAAATTCACTCCGGCAAATATAAATGAGATACTAATCCTTCAAGCGCTTAAGCTTGCCACCCAGGCAAGGGGAGAGAAGTATGCCGTCGAACAGGTCCGAACGGAGCTGGAGCAATTTGATTTCTCCGATACGAATCGGATCACTGCCATTGTCTCAGGGATTGAACGACACTTGGCAACGCTGAATCGGGGACAGCTGAGGGGAATCTCTGCGCTGTATAAGCTATGCACTCAAGTGGAGCAGAATCAATTCTAATCAAAGATTGCAGTCTTCATTCTGACCATTTCATTTGTTCGTAAGGAATGCCCAGCTTCCGGCATTCTTCACGAACCGCTTGCTTTTCAACATGATTACCGATCGTGTATCTTAAGATCTTATCTCGAAAGACGATATATTTCAAATTACCCGATTTAAAATCCGCGAACCAATTTCCGCCTTTCGTCTCATCCGAAATCATTTCCTTTGAAATTAAGTTCGGAAAATCCCTGATCGTCGAAGAAAAGTAGATCACTGTCCAGTATTTCGGATTCCCTTGTGTCTTCCAAAGTTCTACCTTATTGATGGCAAGGTAATCAAGGATGGAATCAGTTTCTAAACTTTCTTTTATGATGATTCCTTCATAAATGCCTGAGCTCTCATCACGAATAGCAGTAGTACCACATCCATTTA
>JAEZLY010000101.1 GCA_023414985.1 Bacillota bacterium
TTCTCCCATTATTCATACTCAATACAGTATATTCAGTCAATCGGCAAAAATGAACGTTCCTCTTCCTAACACTTATTTTAGAGCTAGCCTTGGAAAGTGAGGATTAAGATTGGAAGCTGGGCAGTTATCGATAAGGATCAGGAGGGCTGTCTGTGTACAGCTTCCGGGATAATAAAACATATCTTTAGGTTCCATTACCATAAAATCGAAGATAAGGACGGAAGAGGAGTATGATATATATTTTGAAAAATCTAGGATGATGATATAAAAGGATAAAAGATAGAAGACGAAAGATAAATGGATTTTGCTAAAGTTTATTCGGAAGTAATTAAAAAGTGAAAAGATTTATATTAGAAATAGTAATGGAAAAATTATGTAATATGATATATTATTATTGTATGGGGAATTTTATTTGATGACTATAGAGATCTGAAATAGGAGGGTATCATGGAGCCTAAAAAAGAAATCAAATTTATCATACCGGATAAGTATTTAACTGATCCAACTGAGGAGATGATTATCGGATGCATAAGGTATTTAAGAGATCAAGGAAAAACTTGCGAATTTCTTGGCTTTGCTGAGAACCAAAGTAAATTACTTGGATTGACAGTTTGGCAAGACAACTATGTTGTTTTGATTGATGGCATCAAATATTATGGAAGTTTAGGGGGAACAGTAGATTCAAATTATCATGCTGAATTTTATGTTGTGAATGATGAGGAACATGATTATAATGAAAATCTCTTGAATAAAAGAGCTAGACGAATACTTGATGCACTTGAAGACAGGAAATAAAAGCAGAACAAAATAAAGATCTACCGGCTCGAAAGAATAAGGACGAAGTGGAACTTCACTAAATTGTACGACACCCTAAAAGCACAAATGTTTATCACATCAATCACTATAAATAATAGCGTGTGATTATTAATCCAAAAAGAGACCGTTTGCCGCCATCGGCAATTAGGTTGTGGCAGATACACCTATCTGTCACATCCTTATGTACCGCTATGTGCGGCAACCGAGTGAGAACGTGTCTCTGTTGGATAATAATCACACGCTATTATTGTTAACTTAAAATGTGATAAACATTAAATGTTAGGGCGTCGTACAATTTAGTGCGGGCCCCTTGAAAGGTTTAGTTCGGGTAGATTAAGTTGGCTTCGGTGATCTTGTAGAGGACCTCATCGAGGAAACGCTTTGCATAGAATTTGGCCATTTCGAGATTCATATCGGAATAGTTGCCGCAATTCTCAGGTGTCGCACCGGGTATCTCGCCGGTAAAATCCCGAATGAACTCAAAGGTTTCAATCATAAGCGGAAGAATATCCTTCGAGCTGTAATCACCGCCAAGCAGAAGATAGAAGCCGGTTCGGCAGCCCATAGGTCCGAAGTATATGATCTGTTCGCCGTATCTTTCATGATTACGTAGATAAGTGGCAGCTAAATGTTCAATCGTATGGACTTCTCCGGTCAGCATCACCGGTTCGAAATTCGGTCGGGTCATTCTAATATCAAAAGTAGTAATGGCTTCAGTTCCAATCTTATCTTTTCTGGATACGTAAACTCCGCGAAGTAATTTCAGATGATCAATGGTAAAGCTTGCTATCTGTTTCATATAACTCCCTGCCTTTCCTATTGTCCGATTGCAGTGCAATCGCTGTTATTTGAAAGAGTTCATATCATTTTAGTGTGTATTTGATATTATACCATGTCCGCAAGCGTCCATGGTATGGCACTTCGTGCCAGGATGTGCACTCACTTCGTTCGGCACTGTTATAATATCTGCCGATATTATAACATAAACAGGATACAAAATACTACGCATTTTTGCGGACAAAGACCTCTAATATAAGATATGATGTGATTTCCTACGTTATTTTTTCACTGATCGGGATATAGGGTTGACATCGAGGACATAATTGGGCATTATAGTAATGATGACCATTCGCTAAAAAATAAGGATAACAGAGGATGAACAAATGATTGACAGTATAATTTTTGATTTGGACGGAACCCTTTGGGACTCGACCAGTGAGGTTGCGGATGCTTTTAATAAAGTGTTGAAGGAAAAGCATCCTGAGGTGAAAGAAGTAGTAACACCACAGCTGCTACAGGGTCTCTTCGGCCTGCCCTTGGATGTGATAGCAGTAAAGCTTTATCAGAGTGTATCGGAAGAACATGCAATAAAAGTAATGCAGGAGTGCTGTGATTACGAGGTGGTTTATCTTACGGAGCATGGTGCGACCCTCTATGACAGCTTGGAGGAGAGCCTGAAAAAGCTGTCAGGGATGTGTCGGTTGTTTATCGTAAGTAATTGTCAGGAAGGGTATATCCAATGCTTTTTTGAAGCTTATCCCCAGCTAAGACAATACTTTACAGACTTTGAATATCCCGGCCGTTCCGGTAAATTAAAAGCGGATAATATCTGTCTGATCATAGAACGCAATGGATTGAAGAAGCCTGTCTATGTGGGAGATACCCAGGGGGATGCCAATGCCGCAAAGGAAGCGGGAGTTCCGTTTATCTTTGCCAGATATGGTTTCGGAGAGGTGTCTGACTATGATGACGTAGTGGATTCACTTCCCGAGTTGGTGAATTTAATTACCCGTAAGCATTGACATTTGGCAGTATTCTTACTATATTGGAATATAGATTTGTGGTTTAATTGCAGGAACCGGAAGAAGCTTTCTATATCACCGGGACTTGACTAATGAATAGGAAGTGAATGTATGCTGGATGGAAAGAAATCATTATTTAGCGGAATGCAGGCGACAGGAACCCTGACCTTGGGTAATTATCTGGGAGCCTTGAAGAATTGGGTTGATTTTGAAGATGAGTATGAGACCTTCTACTGTGTTGTTGATATGCATTCGATCACAATTCGCCAGGACCCGGCGGAGCTTCGTAGAAGAGCCAGAGCACTTCTAACCTTATATATTGCTGCAGGACTAAATCCCGAGAAGAACTGTATCTATTATCAGTCCCATGTTTCTGCTCATGCTGAGCTGAGTTGGATTCTGAACTGCTTTACCTATATGGGTGAGCTAAATCGTATGACACAGTTCAAAGATAAAGCAGCGAAGCATTCGGATAATATCAATTCCGGTCTTTATACCTATCCTGTCCTGATGGCTGCCGATATCCTGTTATTTCAGTCGGATATTGTACCCGTCGGTGTGGATCAGAAGCAGCATATTGAGATAGCACGCGATATTGCAGAACGTTTTAACGGTATCTATGGTGACGTGTTTACGATACCTGAGCCGTATATCGGTAAACAGGGTGCGAAGATCATGAGTCTTCAGGAACCCGAGAAGAAGATGTCCAAGTCAGATGAGAATACCAATGCGACCATTTATCTGATGGATGATCCGGATTCTATCATCCGAAAATTCAAGCGTGCGGTAACGGATTCGGATAATACCATCCGTCACAGTGCTGATAAGCCGGGCATCTCCAATCTGCTGGAAATCTATTGTGTCGCAACAGGTAAAACAATTGCTGAAGCTGAGAAGGAGTTTGAAAATGCCGGTTACGGTGATTTCAAGCTGGCTGTCGGCGAAGCGGTGGTCGGACTTTTGAAACCAATCCAGGATAAGTATCACAGCCTGGAGAAGGATAAGGACTATATTGATTCCATCATTAAGGCAAATGCGGAGAAAGCGAATTATTACGCTACCAAGACGCTTCGGAAAGTTCAGAAGAAAGTAGGCTTCCCTGAGCGCATCAGATAATAAGATTTAAAATAATGGACCTATTACGTAACCGGTAATACTAACTGAAAATAGCATAGCAGAGCACTGGTATGGAACGAATGTGATTGAAGTTCTCAGATCAGTGCTCCTGTTTACTTGCATATATACATGGAATGCAGCAGAAAGGAAAAAGAAGATGAAAATTGTATTTATGGAAACCGATACCCTGGGTACTGATGTAGATTTATCCATTTTTGACCAGCTTGGAGAGGTGGTTAAATATCCGTGTTCTAATCTAAATGAAAATGCAGAAAGAGCAAAGGATGCGGATGTTGTCATCGTAAATAAGATTCCGATGAATGAAGCAACTCTTGCAAAAGCAGAGAAGCTGAAATTGATCTGCATCACAGGAACAGGAACCAATATCGTAGATTTCGCCTACACCAACGCAAGAGGTATCACGGTTGCTAATGTCAAGGGTTATTCAACCCAGTCCGTAGTGCAGCATACCTTTGCACTGTTCTTCTTCCTGTACGAGAAGATGAGCTACTATGATCATTTTGTAAAATCAGGAGAATATATCAGATCGGATATCTTCAGCCACTTTGTGATGAAATTCCACGAGCTGGCAGGAAAGACCTGGGGAATCATCGGGCTCGGAGAAATCGGCAGGGGAGTGGCAGAAGTGGCAAGACTCTTCGGCTGTGAAATCCTGTATTATTCCACTACCGGAAAGAACAGTAATCCCAATTATAAACAGGTCAGTCTGGACACTCTGCTTGCAGAATCAGATGTGGTATCCATTCATGCGCCCCTCAATGATGCGACGAAGGATCTGATTGGTGAAGCAGAGCTTAGAAAAATGAAAAAAGAAGCCATTCTTTTAAATCTGGGAAGAGGCCCGATCGTGAATGAACAAGCACTTTACAAAGCTTTGAAGGAGGACTGGATTGGTGGAGCAGGACTCGATGTACTGACCGTAGAACCGATGCATGCAGATAATCCGCTGATCAATATTCAGGACAGCTCGAAGCTGGTAATCACCCCTCATATCGCCTGGGCAACCATAGAAGCCCGTCAGCGCGTTACAGAAGAGGTCTATAAGAATATCGTAGCCTTTCATCAAGGAGAGGAACGCAACGTAGTCAGAGCTTAATTATCAATCGAGAAACCATAACAAGGATAACCGTAAAGATATCGGGAACACGTTTAGAACTGTAAAATTCCCGAGAATCTAGTCCGTATCAGAAATTCAGGAAATTCATAAGTAAAACATGGAAAAGAAATCAGTCGGATCAAAAAGCGACGTCTTAATTAGATATATAAATACGACGAATAATTTAGACAGAAATAAGTCGGGAGAATAATTATGACAGAATAAGTAAGACAGAACAAATATTATAGAATAAATTAGATAGAATAATAAGACAGAATAAAATATTACAGAATATGAAAGACAGAACAAGCGGAAGCATCAAGAATAACTATAAAATATAAGAACCGTGTTACAGGGATAGATTAGTACGAATTTATGAAATCCTTTGTGACACTTACTAAGATTTTTTACGCCTATGTCTGCAACTGTCCAGGGATGGACAGTTAGGGGTGACGCGGCATGGATGCCGCATACACCCCGGCAGACATCGTCAAGTAAAAAATATTAGTTTAGTGTTACAGGATTTCATAACCTGAGTAAAAATCTATCCCTGTACTACGGTTCTTATATATTACACAATTGTGTAGCTTCCGCTTGTTCGTCTCTCTAGTTGGACTTCACTTCGTTCCATTTGTCGTTATAGATTGCTTCGATATCGGCACCGAGATACTTGAAGGTACGGCAGCGATCCAGTACCGACTGTTCCGGGAAGGCAACCTTACTGTTCTTGATGGCTTCGTCGGTAATCATTTCCCTGGCGGCCTTATTCGGAGTGGAATAGGTGATATACTCGAAGTTCTTTAATGCAATGTCTGCATCACACATATAGTTGATGAAGGCTTCCGCATTCTTCTTATTTCTGCAGTTCTTCGGAATAACCCAACCGTCGATCCATACATTGGAGCCTTCCTTTGGAACCACATATTCCAGATCAGGATTCTCTCTCTGGGTGAAGATCGCCTCACCGGAATAGATAACACCGAGCGCGGCCTCTCCTCCAATCATCTTATCTCTTACCTGATCTACTACATAAGCCTGAACCAGAGGAAATTGTTTCTGAAGCAGCTGCTTTGCTTCCTCCAGCTGTGCTTCGTCAGTTGTATTCAGATCATAGCCGAGATAGCAGAGTGCAACGGCAAAGGCATCGCGGACACTGTCAATCATCAGGATATTTCCGGAATAGGCTTCGTCAAATAAAGCACCCCAGCTGTCGATCGGTGCATTGACCATTTTCTTATTATACAGGATACCGAGGGTTCCCCAGCAGTAAGGTACGCTGAATTTATTCCCCGGGTCAAAGCTTTTTGCGCTTTCCAGATAAGCAGGGTCGATGTTTGCTATATTCGGCACATTATTAAAATCAATCTCAGCAAGCAAATCCTCATCAATCATTTTCTGTATCATATAATCTGAGGGACATACAACATCATACTGCACGGCGTTGGCCTTAATTTTCGCGTACATTTCCTCATTTTGTTCAAATTCGTCATAGACTACCTTGATTCCGGTCTCCTCCTCAAAGGCTTCTCTTACCTCCGGATCCATATATTCTCCCCAGTTGTAGACATAGACTTTCTCCCCTGTGTCCTTACTGCAGCCTGATAACAGACCAAATACAAGGGTAAGCAGGGATAAACTGATCACAATTTTCTTCATCTTTTCTCTCCTTATCTTTCTACAATTTCCTCATCGGTGCGTTTTTACCGGCATTTCTGCGGTTGATTACAATCAGCAGTAATAATACTGTCAGGAACATGAGTGTGGAGAGAGCATAGATCTCGGGTTTGATACCCTTACGCACCTCCGTGTAAATCTTTGTGGACAGAGTGTTGATCTCAGGTCCCTTGGTAAAGTAGGTAATAACAAAATCATCCAGTGACATGGTAAATGCCAGAAAGAAACCGGATAATACACCCGGAAAGATATCGGGCAATATAACCTTATAAAATGCATATAGGGGTGAAGCGCCTAAGTCCTGTGCTGCTTCGAAGGTATGTGGATTCAATTGCTTCAGCTTCGGCATGACACTCAGGATGACATAGGGAATATTAAAGGTAATATGGGCCAGCAGCACGCTGGTAAAGCCCAGGGTAAAATTCAATGCGACAAAGATCAACATTAAGGAGATACCTGTAACGATATCCGCATTCAGCATCGGAACATTGGTAATTGCCATCAGGATGGTACGGGGCGTCTTCTTCATACTGTTGATCGCGATCGCGGCTGCAGTACCAAGCAAGGTAGCTATCAATGCGGAAGAAAATGCGATGATCAATGTGGTAGACAGTGCTGCCATAATGTCTTCGTTATGGAACAGCTTCTGATACCACTCTAGGGTAAATCCGCCCCATTTGGCTCTGGATTTCGAGGCGTTAAAGGAAAGGACAATCAGAATCGCGATTGGTGCATATAAGAACAGTAGGATTGCGCCGATGTATAATCGGCTGAAAAAGCGTCTTACCATAGATTTCCCTCACTTTCCTTATCATATTTCGAAAGGATTGCCATACAGGCCAGGATAAAGATCATCAATACCAGGGAGAGGCCCGATCCGGTATTCCAGTTACCCAGCCTGAACTGCTGCTCAATTACGTTACCGATCAGGACAATCTTACTGCCTCCCAATATCGTAGAGATTACGAAGGTAGTGAGAGAGGGTACGAATACCATGGTGATTCCGCTGATGACTCCAGGGAGACTTAAGGGCAGAATAATCTTTCGAAAGGTCTGTCGTCCGTTGGCGCCGAGATCTCTGGCAGCGGCGATGACATCCTTATCAATCTTGATCAGTACGTTGTATATCGGCAGTACCATAAAGGGCAGGAAATTATATACCATACCGAGGATGATGGCTGCCGGAGTGTTGATAATATTTAGGGTGGGCAGATGGAAAAAGCCCAGTACGGTATTCAATACCCCTGTTTTCTCAAGGATGTTCTGCCAGGCAATGGTTCGGAGCAGGAAATTCATCCACATGGGTAGAATAATGATGAGTACCGTGAAGCTGTTGCTTTTTAACTTGGAATTGTTCAAAATGATCGCCAAGGGGTATGACAGAAGCAGGCAGAGTAATGTACTGATGAAGCTAAGCTCCAAAGCAAGTACTAGGGCTCTTCTGTTAATGGGATCGGCGATCAGCGCAATATTCTCCAGGGTAAAGCCTTTATCCGCATTCGTCATCCCGTAATAGACGATCAGGATCAAAGGAATGATGATAAAGCCTATCATCCAGATGATATAAGGATAGGAAAGCCATTTTACCTTATTCCCTTTTGTAAATGGAACTCCGCCCTCGGACTTCTTTTCTGCCTGACGGCGTAATGTATTGATACCTAACATAGGATTCATCTCCTGATATGTATTCCTGTAAACGTACGGTTACCGATGAAGCTATTCTTCTGTCAGAGTAGCCTCTTCATCTTCGGATTCCGGCTTGTTCATGATCTGGATATCATAGGGATCGACCTTAATGCCGACCTCACTGCCTACCGGGGAAAGGTCTGTGGAATGGACCAGCCACTCGCGACCTCCGGCCATTACCTCCATCTCATAATGAACACCCTTGAATAGCAGGGAGGTAACCCGTCCGGTCAGAACACCCTCCTCGGGTTTCACCAGATCAATGTCCTCAGGTCGGATTACGACATCCACCGGCTTATTATGTCCAAAGCCCACATCCACGCAAGCAAAATTGGCTCCCAGAATGTTCACAAGTCTGTCCTCCATCATCACGGAGGGGATGATATTACTGTCACCGATAAAGTCAGCTACAAATGCATTCTTAGGTTCGTTATAAATGTCTTCCGGAGTACCGACCTGCTGGATATAGCCCTGGTTCATAACCACGATGGTATCCGACATGGTCAGTGCCTCTTCCTGGTCATGGGTGACATAGACGAAGGTAATGCCAAGTTCATTCTTTAAACGGATCAGCTCATACTGCATGTCCTGACGAAGCTTTAAATCCAGAGCACCGAGAGGTTCATCCAGGAGCAGAACCTTAGGTTCATTTACAATTGCTCTTGCGATAGCAATTCGCTGCTGTTGACCGCCGCTTAAGGAATCAGGCATACGGTTCTCATAACCTTCCAAATTGACAAGCTTTAGGGCATACTTGATTTTATCGTTGATATAGGTTTTACTCTTTTTCCTGATCTTGAGACCGAAGGCGATATTTTCTGCAATCGTCATGTGCTGGAATAAAGCGTATTTCTGAAATACGGTATTCAGCAGACGTTCATTGGGCGGAAGCTTCGTGATGTCCTTCCCTTCAAAAATAACCTTTCCCTGATCAGGGCTCTCAAAACCACCGATGATACGGAGCGTAGTGGTCTTTCCGCAGCCGGAAGGGCCGAGGAGTGTGAGAAATTCATTTTCACGGATATATAAATTCAATTCGTCAAGTACCCGGGTGTCACCAAAGGACTTGGATATATTGATTAAGTTGATTAACTTATTGTCTGTCATCGGTGGTTCCTCCTATCTGCTAAAAGCTTGGCGGAGTAGATACCCATAAGAGGGTGGCGCCAGTCTTTTCTGAAGCAGTGATATAGTGCTGCTTATTTGCCGTAAAGTAAAAGGATTCTCCTTTTTTTACTTTATAGGTACGATTCCCGATATGAAGGGTAATACTACCGTTCAGAATATATCCGAACTCCTCGCCTTCATGGGGATTATCGGGATAGGTCGAGCCGCCCGCATCCAGCGTCAACAGGATGGGCTCCATAATATTCTTTTGTGCATTGGGAATAATCCATTTCACTTCATTCTTCAGCTCAGCATCATACTTCTCGAAGTAATCCGACTTTTTGAAAACTACCTGTTCGGCAGTTGTTCCACTGAAAAATTCCTCAAGATTGGTACCCAGACACTGCAGGATATCCACCAGAGTAGCGATGGACGGTGAGGTCAAATCACGCTCCAGCTGGGAGATGAAGCCCTTAGATAGCTCCGCTCTGTCTGCCAGCTCTTCCTGTGTCAGGCTTTTTTGGATTCGCAGTTCTTTGATTTTTGATCCGATATTCATGAGGCGCTTCCTTTCAGATTCTTACTGACAATAAACTTAAAGTTTAGTTACGCTAAACAGCAACAATATAAATTATACTAACATAATTCTGCTTGTCAATATCTTTCATAAAAATTACCAGTGAAATATTATACAAAATTTTTTTGAAAGGTTTCTAGGATACTTGCGATGGGAGCGGAAAAATTTTGGTTATAGATAATACTAAATATCGAGTATTTATTCACAAAATGAGAATATTTGAACAGATGAGTTCAGAATAACGGTAGTCATTAGAATGCTGCTGGTGTATAATACCACTAAAGAAAAGGAAAAGGGAGGAGGGAGTCTATGCGTTCGGAGCAGGAAATGCTGGAGCTGATTCTGGAGAAAGCGAGAAAGGATAACAGAATCCGTGGGGTATTACTGAGCGGGTCAAGGGTAACAGCATCAGCAACCCATGACCAATACAGTGATTTTGATATCATCTATATCGTGGATGGAATTCAGGAATTTACGAATGATGGGGAATGGATCAAGATATTCGGGGATATTCTGATTATGCAGAAGCCGGAGGATTGGTATGCCCATCCCTATAATTACGATGGTACGGAGAATTTTGTGTACCTGATGCAATTCGCGGACGGGAACCGAATTGATCTGACCCTGGTGGATGTTCGTAATATAAGCAAATTGAACAGGGAAGAGCCGCGTAAGGTCCTATTGGATAAGGATAATCACCCGGAGCTCTATGATATCCTAACGGAGGAAGCTTATTATGTGAAGAAGCCGGATGCATTGGAGTATTTCAATTGCTGTAATGAATTCTGGTGGTTGACACTTTACGTAATGAAGGGTCTTTGCAGGGACGAATTTTATTATGTCAGGAAGCTCCTTGATCAAGGGTTGATTCCTATGCTGGTGAAGATGCTGAACTGGCGGATCGGGATAGAGCACGACTTTCAAATAGCTACAGGCCATTATTCCAAATATCTGAAACGATATCTGTCGGAGGAGGAGATGCAACGATTTCGAAATTTGTTCCCGGGTGGAGACAATGAGGAGATCTGGAGGAAGTTTTCTGATAGTATGGATTATTTTGAAGAGCTGGCCCTTAGTGTGGGCGGTCAGTTCAATTATCCATATAATATGGAAGAAACGGCACGTATCAGAAAATATATCGATGAAAGGAAGTCAGAGTTATCCTAAAAGAAGGGCTGCAGACAGCTCCCAAAGCGGAAGCCGTCTGCAGCCTGTATTCGATAGAAAGGAATGAGGGATTTATCTATGTGTCAGCTTTGATAGAAATCCCTGATTTTATCCAGTCTTGAGGTCATTCCCAGAAAGAGCTGATCAACTAAGGTGATCGCTACCATGGATTCTACCACGACCACTGCCCGGGGTACAATGACCGGATCATGGCGTCCCTGAATCTGAATTTCTATATTCTCATTCTCCTTATTTACCGTATTCTGTGTGCGGAAAATGGATGGAGTAGGCTTGACGGCTGCACGGAGAATAATATCGGAACCGTCACTCATACCACCCAGGATACCGCCGGCATGATTGCTTTCCTTTATCACTGACTGACCATCCGGACTGGTAAATGGATCATTGTTTTGGGAACCGTTCGCAGTTGCGCTTCGGAAGCCGTCGCCGATTTCTACACCCTTGACTGCTCCGATCGACATCACAGCCCTCGCCAGTAAGGCGTCCAGCTTATCAAAAACAGGTTCTCCAATTCCTGCGGGCATACCGGATACGATACATTCAATCACGCCTCCTGCAGAGTTATGCTCCTTCATCTGATCCAGCAGGTATTCCTCTGCACGCTCAGAAGCCTCAGGATCAGGCATGGAAAGAGGACTATTTGCTGCCAGCTCCGGTCGGAGGTTCTCCTGATTGCAGGTAACCGGCCCGATGGAGCGCGTATAGGCATGTACCCTAATTCCAAGCTCCTTCAGGATAGCGCAGGCAATAGCACCGGCAGCAACACGCCCGATGGTTTCCCGGCCGGAGGAACGCCCACCGCCCCTGTAATCGCGAAAGCCGTACTTTGCATCAAAGGTATAATCCGCATGACCGGGTCTGTAATAGGAAGCAATCTTGGAATAATCCGCAGAGTGCTGATTCTCGTTAAAGACAATCAGGGAGATTGGTGTTCCTGTTGTCAATCCTTCAAAAACACCGGAAAGGATGGTTACTTTATCCTCTTCCTTCCTGGGTGTGGAATATTTGGTCTGACCCGGTTTCCTCCGGTTGAGATAGGTCTGGATATATTCCGTATCCAGCGCAAGTCCTGCCGGGCAGCCATCCACGACGACACCGATCCCTTCTCCGTGGGATTCCCCCCAGGTAGCAATCTTGAATATGGTTCCATAAGTTGATCCTGACATACTTACCTCCCTTAAGACCCTTTGTCTGACATACATTTGTCCGTGAAACTTATGAATAGTATATAGGAAAGTAATCAGAGATTCAATCATTTTACGGACATTTATGTAAATTAATCATATATTGATATGACAATATCATTTGGGGCAGTACATGGAAGGAAACAGAAAAAACTCCGGAAACCCCTCCGGATTTCAATATGGCAGGCGCAGCACGCCCAGAAGGATGAGTATCAGCAGACAAAACATAACAAATACCAGAGAAAATGATGATGATCTGATCATAGAAGAAAATACTGTTTATGAGATTGACCGGGAATGCTACGAGCGCATGAAGAGACAGAAAAAGAAGGAGAAATAAACAAAGAGTCTGCACCGCAGACTCTTTGTTTCTTCTAATTAACTAGAAGTGCATATC
>JAEZLY010000178.1 GCA_023414985.1 Bacillota bacterium
GCTCCAAATCGTCCCCATGACCGATCATGATGGTCTGAGAGGATAAGTCTATACTCTCCTGCTCCAGCTTGTTCAGCATGAAATCCAGCTCTGCCCTGGTGCCGCGGATTTTCGTCACAACAGTAAGCTTTCCCTGATCATCGGTAGATAGCACCGGTCTGATTTTTAATGCAGTTCCTACAACTGCCTCGATAGAGCTGATCCGCCCGCCTCGTTTTAGGAAAAACAAATCCTTTACCGTGAACCAATGGCGTGCATTTCTTTTATACTCCTCCACCCAATCCTTCAGCTGATCGATATCCATACCCTGCTTCTTCTGCATTGCTGCATGAAGGACCAGAAGACCCTCACCAATGGAAGCACACAAGGAATCCACACTGTATATCTTACGATCCGGATAGTCCTCCTTTAAGTCTCTCAGGACAATCTGTGAAGTATTATAGGTACCGCTTAATCCGGAAGAAAATGATATGTACAGGATGTCCTTTCCCTGATTCAGGATATCTTCAAAAAACTCTGTAAATACCACCGGTGTAATCTGTGTCGTCTGGGATACCGCCCCGTTTTTCAGTTTTGAGTAAAAGTCCTCAATCGATAGTTCCCTCTCATCGGGATAATGGGAAAACTCCGTAGTATCGATACTAAAGCCCATCGGTATCACCTGTATATCATACTCCTTAATCAAGCCCATCGGCAGATCTAAGGTCGCATCGCTCACGATGACATAATCGCTCATCATTAAAACTCCTTTATGCTTCATTCTTTTTCATTCTTACTTATTATACCATGAACATAAAACGGCAGTCTATGGCATATGTAATATATTTTATGGTCCAAATTCACTTCTGTTCCTAGCCCATTAGGTTGGCGATCATCATAACGAGCGGAATGGTCCCCAAGGAAAAAATAGTTGTCATGGCGAATATTTCTGAGGCATATAAATAGTTCTTATCATACTTAATCGAGATCAGATTGATGAATGCCGCGGTTGGACAGGCTGCTGCCACGATGGAGGTGAGATACACCATCTGCGGAATATCAAACCATCGGAAAATGAAAATCATAATAACCGGAACGAATAGCAATCTCAAAAAACTGATATAATATATGCGAACCTTTCCCAGAAGTCCTCTGATATCTGTCTGGGCTATGGTGATACCGGCTACCAGCATCGCCATCGGCGTATTCATATTACCCAGATAGGTCAAAGCCTCATTGACTGTTCCGGGAAGCATAATTCTGCATACAAAGAGTACGAAGCCTGTTATTGTAGCAAGCACCGCTGGTGAAACCAACGCTTTTCCGAATGATTTTCGATCGGATTTGCCTGTCATACTCATCAGTCCATGCGTCCAGACCAACAGATTAAAAATCGTCATATAAGCTGTAATATAAAAAACCCCTTCGCTGCCAAAGAGCCCGTTAGCCAGAGGTATCCCTATAAAACCGCAATTCGTATAAATCACTGCAAAACGCTCGATTACCAGATCAGACTTATGCTTTTTTCCCCTAATCATCAGTTGAGCGATAAGGATGGCAATCATATGAGTTATTATGGCAAGAATTAATGAAATCAGCAATCCCTTCAATAAAGCAGCTTCGAATTTTCTCTGGTACGAAACAATGATTAAGATCGGATTAATCAGCATCAGCACCAGGTCTGACAGCTTTTTATTCATTTCCTTATCAACTAATTTAACCCTGTAGCAGATAATTCCTACAAGGATAATCAGAAACATGATGGCAATTTGGTTAAATGCGGTGAGTGCAAGTGACATAGCAAATCCTACCTTTTCTAAGTAAAGTCATAACATTAAGTACGCTGATATTCTATTATGCACTCTTTTTGCCTGTACAGCAAGTGCTTTTTACCTGTCAGCATCTAATGATAGCTTACTTCAAATAGCAAGAATCACATGGAATCATTAGATCTGTAATAAATGAGGGAGTAGTTTGCATACAATTAGTATGTGGTCAAGTCAACAGGATGGTTTCCGATGAAATCTGGCTTACCTTAATGAACGAGACTCATGTGTGGCTTTGATTGACCATGCATGAGCTTTATTTATGTGCAGATTAGAAAGGAATAAGAGATTATGGATTTTCTCACACTGGTTTTACTTGCACTCGCATTAGCTGCAGATGCCTTTGCCGTATCCGTAACCAATGGTATGTGCAGCAGCAAGGTCACGAAAAGACATGCCCTGCTTACGGCATTGATCTTTGGATTCTTTCAGGCCCTTATGCCTGTACTTGGGTTTATATTGGGCAAGACCTTTGCTGATATTGTTTTCCGGTTCCAGCATTGGATTGCCCTGCTTCTGCTTGGAGCAATCGGCATCAATATGCTGACGGATGCGGCAAAGGAATGGAGCTCACCGGATGGGGAGGCCTGTACCGCATTGAATATATTCAGCAGTAAGAACCTCGTTCTGCAGGGAATAGCAACCAGTATCGATGCTTTGGCAGCCGGCGTCAGCATCGCAGTATTAAATATCAATATAATAACCTCTGCTCTGATCATCGGAACTATTACCTTTTTCCTTTGTGCAGTCGGTGTCTATATCGGAAAGCGTTTCGGCGCGCTGCTGGGCCTTCGGGCAAAGGTTCTCGGCGGAATTGTACTACTTGGAATCGGGTTGAGAATATTTATTCAAAATCAGTTTTTTTAATTTATGTCTTAGGTAGGATATTTTCTAATCCTTGATTAATCGGAATATTTGTTAGATAATATAGAAGAGTAATATTTTCCGCCAAAACGAGAGGAGAATGCAGATGAGTTATGAAGCATGTTTTGACAAGCTGCCCCGGCTAGAGACCGAAAGGCTGATCTTAAGGCAGATCACGGAAAGTCCCGCAGACGGAAAAGACAGTCTTGAATTTATAAACGATTACAGTGTCTACCGATATTGGGGAATTTATGACGAATCTAAGGATACAAATGGTAAAAGGAAACCTAAGAAAAAGATAAAGCTCGATTATCATTATAACGCAACATTGAAGGAATACCGCGCGAAACGGGAACTCACCTGGCTGATGGAGCTTAAAGATACCCATAAGGTCATCGGTGAAATCGTATTATATGATTTCAGACTCGGACAGCAGGCAGACATCGGCTACCGTATCAATAAAAATTATTGGGGAAAAGGCTTTGCTCCGGAGGCAGGACAAGCAGTCATAAAGGCCGCTTTCGAACTTATGGAGCTGACCAGAATTCAGCTTCGCTGCTTTGCAGACAATCATGGTTCCGTCAGAGTAGCGCAAAAGCTTGGGTTTAATCAGGAGGGCTTTATCAAAAAGGGAGCCATCATCAATGTCATGACAGATTATTATATTTTCGGATTCTTAAAAGAGGATTATGATAAACAGCCTTTCGACGATGCAGTCGCCAGATTCCTGGATTAAACAGTTGTCCGTTCAATCATAAAAGATAATTGGAGGTAGTAGAATGAAAGCATTATTTATCGGAGGAACCGGAACCATCAGTACCGCAATTACAAAGCTGGCATCGGAATGCGGAATCGAGCTTTACTTACTGAACCGTGGTAATCGATCAACGCTCGTACCCGAGAATGTGAAGATCATAGAAGCGGATATTAATAATGAGTCCGATGTGAGAGAAAAACTGGCCGGCATGACCTTTGACGTAGTAGCGCAGTTTATCGCCTTTCATGTAGAAGCACTGGAGCGGGATGTCAGACTGTTTGCAGGAAAGACAAAACAATATATCTTCATCAGCTCGGCCTCCGCTTATCAGAAACCTCTTTCCAGTCCCTTTATCACGGAAAGTACCCCTCTCTTCAATCCATTCTGGGAATATTCCAGGAATAAGATTGCCTGCGAGGAATACCTGATGAATCAATACCGTAACAACGGATTTCCAATTACAATCGTACGTCCGAGTCATACCTACGGTGATACCGGTGTTCCGCTTGCGATCCATGGTAATCACGGCAGCTACAGCATAATTGACCGTATCAAAAAGGGAAAAAAGGTCATCGTCCATGGAGACGGGAATACCCTGTGGACACTGACTCATAATACTGATTTTGCAAAGGCTTTCGTCGGACTGATGGGAAATGCCCATGCCATCGGAGAAGCGCTTCAGATTACCTCCGACGAGAGTCTTACCTGGAATCAGATCTATGAAATCATCGGAGATGCCCTGGGTGTAAAACCCAAGCTTGTGCATATTCCTTCCGAGACACTGGCTAAGGCACATTTTGATTATGTCGGAGGGCTTCTAGGAGACAAAGCACATACCGTTATCTTCGATAACACGAAGATAAAACGGCTGGTACCTGAATTTAAGGCCACCATACGGTTTGACCAGGGAGTAAGAAGAACCCTCTCCTATATCGAAGCTCATCCGGAGCATCAGATTGTGGATCCGGAATTCGACGAATGGATGGATCGGATGATCGAGACTTACGAAGCTTATGAGGCCGGAATACCAAAATTCTAACAGAAAGGCTATGACATTATGAAAACGCTCTATATCTCAGATCTGGACGGTACACTCCTGCAGCCGAATGTAGAATTGTCTGCTAACACCGTTGGGATTCTGAATGAACTGATCAGCCAGGGGATGCTTTTTACCGTGGCTACCGCCCGTTCCATTGCTTCCGTAAAACCAATCCTAAAGGAATTGGACGTCTCTGTTCCGGTTGTGTTGATGAATGGTGTATGTATCTATGACTTAAAGAGAAATGACTATATTAAAGTAGAGACTCTTCCCAGAGAAAGTGTCACAAGATTGATGGAGCTGATAGAGACCTATCAGTTGAAGGGCTTTGCCTACATAATAAAAAATGGTGTCATGTCCACATATTACGAGGACTTAAACACCAAGGCACTTCATGATTTTTATCAGGAGCGGGTAACCCTTTACCAGAAGCGTTTTACCCAGATAGACAGCTTTTCCTCCCTCACGGAGGAACCGCTGATCTACTTCTCTCTGATGGATTATCCCGAAAAACTGGAACCCGTGTATCAGTCCTTGCGGCAGATTCCGGAATTGAATAGTGTATTCTATAAGGATAACTACTCACCAGACCTGTGGTATCTGGAGATTTACAGCAAATCAGCCTCCAAATATCATGCAGTCCAATTCCTTCGCTCCTATCTGGAACCGGAGAAAGTCGTATGCTTCGGTGACAATCACAATGATTTGCCTCTGTTTGAAGCCAGCGACTATAAGCTTGCAGTAAATAACGCTGTCGCAGCCCTGAAAGAAAAGGCTGACCGGGTGATCGGCTGCAACACCGAAGACGGAGTGGCAGTATGGCTGAAAGAAAACTTTTCTGCCTGAAATATGCATCGCTGGCTATGTATCAGTAACCCTTGATGACTCTCTTAATTTAGGTTGATTGATTACAGGTAATTCAAGATATCCTTCAGGCATTTTACTTTGATGCCCTGATATTCCTTATGCTCATCCGGATTGTTACTGATCCAGATGGGCATTATTTTTGCACTGAGTGCTCCTGCTATGTCGTTCGGATAATAATCTCCGACAAATACCGCTTCCTCCGGCTTTACATCAAGGTTTTCACAGGAAAGGGCGAATATCCTTGAGTCGGGCTTTGCGAAGGGCTGCTCCCCTGAAACAATAATGTCATCAAAATATCCTTCTATATTTACCTTCCGGATCTTTTCCCTCTGAACTGAGGAATAACCGTTGGTTATGATACCAAGCTTGTATTTTCCCTTTACATATTCCAGAACCTCAAACATCTCCGGAAAAGGTATACAAAGTCCGCCGAAGATTTCGTTCCGTTCCCGGATGAACTCCTCCAGGGTATGGGGCAGCTTCCATCTCTTATTTAGTTTCCGAAAGAATTTTTCCAGTCCGGAATAACCGTTTTCATCTATTTCAATCATGTAGTCGATCAATTCTTCCCGTGAGCCCCGGTATGGATATTCCTTTGCATATTTGTCAATAAAATAATTGAAAAGACTGATCAGTGCTGCTTTCCGATCCACCAGAGTCTCATCAACGTCAAAAATGACTGCTTTTATCTTTTCCACCAAATTTCCTCCAACCTCTTTGGTTATCCTAATTACAGTATCGACCTGTATTATAGTATAATTTTACGACTGTTACAAGAAGTTTGTTACAATCTCTCCTTCCATCTATTGCTTCATCAAATTAATACAATTACAATGTATAGTAAGAGGTACTCATAGCACAAAATAAAGATACACCTATGCTGCTAGGATGCGGCGGAATGGAGGCAGATATGGATAATATTCAGGATTGTTATGTTTTATCCAACGGAATTAAAATCCCATGCGTAGGCTTTGGGACCTGGAAGCTTGCCAATGATCAAAGCACTGTAGATATTGTGAAGACTGCGATTGATTGCGGATACCGTCATATTGATACCGCCTTCGCATATCAGAATGAACCCAGCGTCGGAAAAGCTGTCCGTGAGTGTGGTCTGAAAAGAAGCGAGCTTTTTATCACAAGCAAGCTTGATAATCCGGATCACGGCTATGAAAAAACCATGAAAGAATTCGATATGACCATGAACAATCTGGGAATTGATTATCTGGACCTATACTTAATTCACTGGCCGATTCCCCTGGCTTACCGGGACTGCTGGAAGGAGTTGAATGAAGGAACCTGGAAGGCATTCGAAGAGCTTTACCAGGAAGGGAAACTCAAAGCGATTGGGGTCAGTAATTTTCTGGAGCATCATATCGACGCTCTTTTGGAGACAGCAACCATAGCACCGATGGTGGATCAGCTTGAGCTTCACCCGCAGTATCCGCAACGGGATGCCGTAAACTACTGTAAAGAAAAGCGGATGATCCTCGAAGCCTGGAGCCCGTTAATCAAAGGGCAGATGGATCACCCGGTTCTAAAGGAACTGGCTGTAAAATATAATAAAACAGCTGCTCAGCTTCTGCTGCGATGGAGCATCCAACACGGTTTCCTACCGCTTCCAAAGACCACCTCCAGAGAACGGATGCAGGAAAATGCTGAACTGTTCGATTTCGAACTAACCACCGAGGATATCGAATCTATGAAAGCCTTGGAAACCTATGGTCTGACGGGTGCACATCCGGATTCCGCACCCTTTTAAGGTAACACATAGTAAAGCAAAAACCTCCGAAGCGGAAAGCTGTGCAGTTCTCGGGAGATTCTACTTCCTGACTGATCTTGCAATCCCTTGCGGAGGTTTTTTATGTAATATTGGCTATTTTCAGCGCTTAACGATCGCCTTCAAAGATTTCCTTTTTCATACAGACAGATAAAGGCATACTCTTGTATTGGCCGTAATTCTCAATTATCTGATAGCCAAGTCCTGTATATAGTCCAATGGCAGCCTTCAAAGGCTTCCCTGTCTCCAGAATAAGCGCTTGATATCCTTTGCTTTTCGCTAGTTCTTCAAGTCTTTTAATCAGCTCCTTGGAATGTCCCATGCCCCGGTATTCTTTCTGAAGAAATACCCGCTTCATTTCCGCTACACCCTCTTCATAATGCCGGAAAGCAGCGCAGCCAACGGGCTTCTTGCCATCATAAAGCACAATGACATCATGAATCTTCTCCAAGGTATTATATCTGGTATACTGCGTTCTCTGCTGTTCTCCTCCGACCAACTCGTTCAGATTCTCATCCAGCATTCCGCACAGCATAACGAAATCCTCATTCCTGCCGTCCGTTACGATATAGTTCATACCTTACCCCCCTCATCTTCAAATATAATTAGGCTGTTACATAATAAATATATCTTTCACGGGAGTATCACCGTTCTCATTGAGTAATTTATCGTTGATGTATGTACCTGCAAGCAGCAGCCTTCTTATATCATAGGCAGTGCAAATCATTGCCGCAAAAGACGGCTATGATTAGTACGACGGAAACGATCAATTATCGAAAGGAGAATGATGATATAAACCGCGAAAGATATCTATGTTTATTATGCAACAGCCTATTATGTTTATGAATTCCAATGATTGCGATGCAGCTGCGGATGCCCCTCCAGATGTGCAAAATCATTGAAACGTTCCAGATAGAACCTATCGTAGCCGGGATGATATACTAATTGCGTGATGCCGGTATTCTCCAAGGATACTCCGAACAGGAACCGCCTTGCCTGGCTCTTTCCGAATAAAGCTGCCAGCAGCACCCGGATCGTTCCACCGTGCGTGACTACAACGATATTCTTCTTCCCGCTCTGTACAAGCTCCTGAATAACAGGCATGGCTCGTTCATAGACCGAAGTTCCGTTTTCACCGCCGGGATAAGGGATATCCTCCATCAGCTCCATCTGCTCCGCCTTAAAATCCGAAAAATGCTCCGCTACATATTCATCCGACTTTCCGGTCATTAATCCGAAGGATATTTCCTGCAGCTCCTCTCTGATTTCATGAGGGAGCATAAACGCCTCATTGATGATCTGAGCCGTCTGTACCGCACGTATCAAGTTACTGGAATACAAAGCATCAATCGGATAATTCCTGATACGATCCCGAAGAAGCCCTGCCTGTATACGGCCTTCTTCGGACAGTTCCACATCCACATTACATAAGGAGCTGTTCTGCCTTCCATGCCTGATCAGATATAAGTTTACCAAATAGCACTCACCGCCTTATGCGTTAATGGGATCTGACTGCCAAGCCAAAATGCTTAGCATATCCCCGGGATCTGATTTATTATAATAAAGGAAGGTTCTTTCTTTCTGCCTCTTCAAGAACGTCCTGAGGCCAGATAGAGGATTGGACTTCACCGATATGAGCTTTGCGCAGGTAAAACATACAGATTCTGGATTGTCCGATTCCTCCTCCGATGGTATAAGGAAGCTCCTTGTTAATCAACGCCTTCTGGAAGGGTAATTCGGCACGCTCCATACAATCGCTGATCTTAAGCTGTTCTACAAGAGAATCCTCATCCACACGAATTCCCATGGAGGAAAGCTCCAGTGCCATATCTAATACCGGATAATATACGATGATATCTCCGTTGAGTTTCCAATCGTCATAGTCAGGTGCTCTTCCGTCATGACGTTCACCGGAGGTTAATGCTCCGCCGATCTGCATGATAAATACGGCTCCTTTTTCCTTCGCAATGATGTTCTCTCTCTCCTTCGGAGAAAGCTCAGGATATTTATCTTCCAATTCCTGAGAAAATACAAAGCTGATCTCCTCAGGAAGGATTTCCTTGATATAATCATATTTGGAAGCCATGTATTTTTCTGTATTCTTCAATGCGGTATATACCCTCTGTACAATTGCTTTTAAGGTATCTATATTACGCTCGCTCTTGTCGATGATTTTTTCCCAATCCCACTGGTCGACATAAATGGAATGAATATTGTCCGTATCCTCATCTCTTCGGATTGCACTCATATCTGTATAGAGGCCTTCTCCTCTGGAAAATCCATACCGCTTCAGCGCAAGTCTTTTCCACTTAGCAAGGGAATGAACAATCTCAACAACAGCATCGTTCTGTTCCTTTACCCCGAAGCTGACCGGTCGTTCAACACCATTTAAATTATCGTTTAAGCCTGTTTCCGGCTTTACGAACAAAGGAGCGGATACTCTCGTAAGATTCAGCTGCTTTGCCAGTTCCCTCTCAAAAAAATCCTTACAATACTTGATGCCTATCTCTGTCTCCTTAATATCAATATCAGCTTGATATCCCTCAGGTACGACCAGCTTCATATGTCTTCCTCCCAAATATGAGAATAATTTTAAACATGCTATGTAGCACATTTTACATTTTTATTCAAGCTTTGTCAATAAAATGCGCTATTACAGCTGTTATTTCTTCCTGTGATTAATTTTTATGCACGGCCTCTTTTAATCTCATAGATGTCGTTGTAGACCTGCATCATAATAGTGAAGGCTTCCTCTGTGATGATTCCTGCCTGATGTCCGTATTCGATCAGAAAGCAGGTATAAGCTACAAATCGGAAGTGTGCGAAAAGCAGCTCAAAATTCTCCATCTCATAATACTTTTTGATGATACTCCAGTTGTGTTCCGCCAGCTCCTTAACGATATCATCCGAGTTCTTCTGCATTAATTCTATCATTTCATCTATTTTGTCCTCAACAAATAATTCCTTTAAATCCGCATCCAGATTAGCAAGTTCTTCATTCATAATCATATCCAACCCTTTCTCTTAGGCCGTAGAACTTAAGCCCGAGTATTATACTTCATGATTTTACCATATCCTCCCCCTATTGTCCAAGAATACATAATTTCTCCTACAGGGCTCCGAAAAAGTCCCGAATGGCATATCCTTTTTTGTCAACAAAGGGACGGCTGCAAAATCATGGTAACTCTCGATTTTACAGCCGTCCCTGTGAAATTTGCTTTATCCTTTTATCAATTGTTTATTGTACTTCCTGCTTTCCTGTGATTTTACTCGTATCATCCATCTTAAAGGAATCTTTTACTGCCTGTGTCGTAAAATATACGTTACCGTCCACTGTTGCATCGATTAACTGGAAATCGGTAACTGTTACGACGACATCGCCTTTGAAGGTTCCGTGCTGAATACTGGCCATAGGGCTTGAAATTGTCATTTTCGGTGCTGTCAGAGTATATCTGGCAGTAATCGTTCTATTCGCGTCCTGGGAATAGAGGGCAATCTTTCGCTGGATCAAATCCTTGCCTGCATCATCCTTCTTGCCGTTTTTGAATTCACCCTCCACCAAAAGCTCCTTGTCTATCGTTAAGTCCTTTGTAATCGCAATAATCCAGGTACCAGTTTTGCTGATTGCTTTCATAAAAGCTTCCTGATTATCAACAATAGAAGCAGTGGTGACAGCGTCAGGAGTTGTATTGGACGGAGCTGTAGTCGGCGCCTTAGTTGCTGTAGCTGCGCTTGTCGGTGGAGTTGTTGCTGCAGTCGATGGAGATACAGTAGGAGCCGTCGTTACTGCTGCAGTCGGATCCGTTGCCGAATTATTTGTACTGGGTTTCTTTGAACATCCGGAGAATACGGTAACAATTAATAATATCACAATCAAAATAGCTTTCACTTTCATAAGTTGACCTCCTTAAGGATTGATAAATCTTATTAACATCATTGTTACCAAAAAAAAAGAAATCATACAAATAAGAGCCTTTTCTAAAATAACAATTATCATTTATCCATTTTGAAAACCCCTTGTTTAAATAAAAGAGCGAGGGGCTTCACAAAATAATGATATAATTCATTATTTTGCAAAGCCCCCCGCCCCTAAAAATACATATAGGAGTCTAAGTCAAAACTTATAAGCTTGATTAATTAACACTCACAGAAATACTGTGCTTTAGATTGCCGAAACCATAATACTGTTATTTGCCCTTCTTCTTGGACAATACGTCGAATGTTACAGCTGCCAGTAATACGACACCCTTGACAACCTTCTGAACGTTACTGTCAATACCCATAATAGACATACCGTTATTGATAACGCCCATGAAAATTGCACCGATAACAACTCTGGGAACGGATCCGATACCACCGTAAGCAGAAGCACCACCTATGTAACATGAGCCGATTGCATCCATTTCGTAGTTAACACCGGCGGTAGGCGCTGCGGAGTTGAAACGTGCGACGCAGACCAGGGCTGCAACAGCACTTAAGAATGCCATATTAACATAGGCAAAGAATAATACTCTGTTGGTATTGATACCGGAAAGCTTTGCAGCCTTCTCATTACCACCCATCGCATACAGATAACGTCCGGATACGGTTTTTGTCGTATAATAAGTATAGATAAACACAACCACTGCCAATAAGATCAGAATCGCAGGAATACCTTTATGGTTCGCTAAGGAGAATGCCAATGCCATTACTACTACACAGATTACGATAACCTGAAGTATTTCAGAAGCGAAGGAGTCTAACTGATAGCCCTTCTTTCTTCTGTTGACTCTGGAAAATACTTTTGCAATGATATATACGACACATATAATAAAACCGATTACAATACTGAAGATATTGATACTGCCATGAAAAATATCCGGTACATAGCTATTGAACAGATTCAGATAGCTGTTAGGGAACGGTGATATCGTTAATCCCTGCAGTACAATCAATGCAACACCCTTCCATAACAACATACCGGCAAGGGTTACGATAAAGGCAGGGATTCTTAAATATGCAATCCAATAACCCTGAATCACACCAACCAAAATACCTACAGCCAGACAGATGATGATAGCCAGCCAGTTATTCATACCTTTATTCACGATCAAAGTACCTGCGATAGCACCAATCAGACATACGATTGATCCTACGGAAAGGTCAATGTTACCACCTGTCAGGATACACATCAGCATACCGACTGCAAGTATCACGACATAACCATTCTGCGAGATCAGGTTTGTTACATTCTGCGGAACAATTAAGGTTCCGCCTGTTGTTATAGCGAAAAATATCGTAACCACAACCAGTGCGATAATCATCGTATTCTTTTTTAAGAGTTCTTTTGCTTTATCCATCGTTATGCTCCTTTACTTGATTTTAATATTTGTCCCATGATAAGCTCCTGAGTCGCTTCTTCCTTATTCACCTCGCCTACCATCTTGCCTTCGTTCATAATATAGATACGATCGCACATGCCGAGTAGCTCAGGTAATTCGGAGGAAATCATAAGAATTGATTTACCCTCAGCAACCAACTGATTGATAATACAATAAATCTCGTATTTCGCACCAACGTCAATACCACGAGTTGGTTCGTCAAGTATCATAATATCGGGATCTGCAAACATCCATTTACTGATTAATACCTTTTGCTGATTACCGCCACTTAAGTTACCAACAGTTTGCTCAAGAGAAGTACATTTTGTTCTGAGCTTCTCAATATACTCATTTGCTGCTTTAACCTCAAGGTCTTTGTCAATCACGCCGTTCTTACTTACTTTATTCATACTGGCAAGTGTCGTATTGATACGGATCGGATTACTTAATACCAATCCGTCGCCCTTCCGATCCTCTGTGATATAAGCCAGTTTCTTTTCAATCGCCTGACGGGAATTGTTTAGCTTTACCTCCTGGCCGTTGAGTATTAAAGTACCGGTGATATCAACACCGTAGCTCTTGCCAAAGATACTCAGGGCTAATTCGGTACGTCCTGCACCCATCAGACCCGCGATACCTACGACTTCTCCCTTACGTACATGGAGTGATACATTATCCACTACCTTACGCTCGGTATAAAGCGGATGGAATACAGTCCAGTTCTTTACTTCCAGATTGGTCTCACCGATAGAAATATTATCTCTTTTCGGGAACCGGTCAGTCAAGGTACGTCCAACCATTCCTTTAATAATGCGCTCCTCTTTGATTTCTTCAGAATTGTCCAGCGTCTCAATGGTTGCACCGTCACGGATGATTGTAATCTTGTCTGCTACATATGAAATCTCATTCAATTTATGAGAAATAATTATCGAAGTTAGTCCCTCTTTTTTAAATTGAAGCAGTAAATCTAATAACTTACGGGAATCTGCCTCATTTAAAGATGCTGTAGGTTCATCCAAAATTAATAGCTTAACATTCTTGGCAAGTGCCTTTGCTATCTCTACCATCTGCTGCTTACCTACACCGATATCCTTAATCAGAGTCCTTGAGGATTCGTGCAAACCTACAGTTGCCAGTAATTCATCTGCCTTATGATAAGTCTCTTCCCAGTTTATTCTTGTCTTTGAACCACGCTCATTGCCAAGAAACATGTTCTCACCGATTGTCATATAAGGAACGAGCGCCAGCTCCTGGTGTATAATTACGATACCTTTTTCTTCACTATCCTTTATCACATTGAATTTACATTCTTGACCCAGATAAAGAATCTCTCCTTCATAGCTTCCATGAGGATAGATACCACTAAGTACATTCATCAGAGTGGACTTTCCAGCCCCATTTTCGCCAACAAGTGCATGGATTTCACCTTCTTCGACTTGAAGGTTAACGTTATCTAATGCTTTGACTCCGGGGAAGCGTTTGGTAATATTTCTCATTTCCAACAATATTGCTGCCAATAGAACCCCTCCTATATATATTATTTAGTACATGAAAATATGGGGTGTTGCAGTTAGTTACACTGAGCTACAACACCCCATTATTGTGTGTTGATTACTTCAACTGATCCTCAGTATAGTAACCTGAGTCAATTAATAATTGCTTGTAGTTATTTACATCTGCGAATACTGGCTCACAAAGGTAAGAAGGAATGATGCCTGTTCCGTTGTCATAGGTCTTGGTATCGTTAACCGGAACTTCTTTATCGGTTAAGATTGCAGTAACCATCTCAACAACCTTCTTAGCTAAAGTACGAGTATCCTTAAAGATTGACATTGACTGTGTTCCAGCAATAATATTCTTTGTGGAAGTAATATCACAATCCTGACCTGTTAATACCGGGAAATTATCCTTTGTGTAACCAGCGTTAACTAATGCATTGGTGATACCGATTGCACAAGAGTCATTGGAAGATAATACAACATCAAGCTTAGTTCCGTCAGCATAGTATGCTGTGATGAGGTTTTCCATTCTCTTCTGAGCTTCTTCTGTCTTCCAGCCGGGAGTAGCAACTTCTTCGAATGCCTTCTGACCGGAAACTACGTTTAACTTACCACTCTCAATATAAGGTGTTAAGATATCCATAGCGCCGCCGAAGAAGAAACGAGCGTTGTTATCATCAGGTGAACCTGTGAATAACTCGATGTTGAAAGGACCTGCCTGGTTTTCAAGATCCAACTTGTCAACGATGTACTTACCCTGGATAGTACCAACCATGTAGTTATCAAATGTTGCATAGTAGGAAACTGCATCGGTATCCATGATCAGACGATCGTAAGCGATAACCGGGATCTTCTTTTCTTTAGCTTCTGCTAAAACAGTACCTAAGGAACCGCCATCGATAGAAGCAATAACTAATACCTTACAACCGCTGGTAATCATGTTCTCAATCTGAGAAACCTGAGTAGCAACATCATCGTTAGCATACTGTAAGTCTACAGTATAACCAGCTTCTTCAAGTGACTTCTTCATATTGGCACCGTCCTGGTTCCAACGCTGTAAGTCTTTCGTAGGCATTGCAACGCCAACCTTCTGCTTACCGCTGCCAGCACCCTGGCATCCTACCATAAATGAGGAAACGAGTGCGATGCACAATAAAACAGCTAATAACTTTTTCTTCATAAATAAATCCTCCCAAAAAGTTTATTGTTAATTACTACATCAAGATAATAACATAGATAAAATAGGATTAACTTGCAAAGAACTGTATATTTTTAATTCAAATTGGGAATAATATTAAGCTAAAATCAAAGCATCGCAAAATAATGCTACTAAAAAAACAAATATGTCCTAGTTCTATACTAAAAATAAGGGCTGTTTCAAAATATAGCTACAGCCAGCATAACAGGTATGGGATGCCTGCTATTCTTGCCGTGCTATAAAAATCGTTTTGAAACAGTCCTTATTAGATTAAGAAACAACATTGTTTTTTCTATTTCGCCGCCTCGGTGGGTATATTTAGGTATACATCCTCTTCTTTCTGGAAGCCTCCATCGATGATTTCTTTCCTTATATTATCCTTCGTTACCGCGATTGGCTCAAGCTTTACATAAGGAACTTCATTTTTTCCGTCATCAATGGTCTCGCTGACACCGATATCCTCTCCCTTTGCAAGCTTTACGGCATATTCCGCTGCTGCCTGGGCAAGCTTATCCACTGGCTTATATACGGTCATGGTCTGAGTTCCCTCAACAATCCTCTGGCAGGCAACCAGATCGGCATCCTGACCGGTCACGACTACTTTCCCCGCCATTCGATTCTCTGCTAAAGCAAGAATAGCTTGTGTAGCCAGGTTATCATTGCCGCAGAGTACACCGTCGATGTCTTTGGTTTTGGCCAGCGCTTCGTTCATTGCATCATAAGCCTCCTCAGCGATCCATCCCTTCGCATTCCGTGAGTAGACAATGTTTATATTATGTCCATTCATAGCATCCTGGAAGCCCTGTTCCATCATAACAACATTATGATCCGAGGTAGGTCCGAATATGGTTACGATATTCCCTCCGTCCGGTACTCTCTCTGCCAATGCTTCACCCATCAATCTCCCGACCTGTTCATTGTCAAAGGAAATGTATAGATCAACATTGGCATTCCTTACCAGTCTGTCATAAGCGACAACCTTTATACCGGCTTCCTTTGCCTTCATAACCACATCGCTTAGGGCTTCGGAATCCACCGCTACGATTACAATGACATCCATATGCTTGTCGATCAAATATTGAATCTGGGAAATCTGCTCCTCAATCTCTCCATTGGCATTCTGGACGTTCACCTCCGCCCCCAGATCCTGCGCGGTTGATACAAACACTTCCCTGTCCCTGGTCCACCGTTCAATTACATAGGAAACAAAGGACAATCCGATCTGAATTTTATTTTCTTTTACATCGGTATCTTTGGTGTCCTCGTCTTTTTGATTGCAGCCAGTTAAGCTCAGGAGGACGGAAAGTAAAACTCCAATAACAACAATCCTTTTTTTCAGCATGCTCATTCCCCCAAATTTTACTTAGTTTTCCTATATGTCTTAAGACTAAAAGCTTTTTTCCCTATATTCTGTCGGTGTTACACCCACCTGTTTTTTGAATATACGGCTGAAATAATTCGGGTCACTATAACCGGTTGTGGCACAGATGCTCTTGATACTGATTTCTTTATTTAAAAGAAGCTGCTTTGCTCTTTCAATTCTAATATTGGTGAGATATTCTATAAAATTCTCTCCGGTCTCCTCTTTGAATAATTTACTGAAATAATATGGACTGATATCGACACTTCTGGACACATCATCCAGCGAAATGTCCCTACCGAAATTTTCTTCAATAAATGTTTTTGCTTTTGCAATCACACCGCTGGTCTGCTCCTCCCGTTTGTTAATAATATTACGGCAGGCTTCCAAAATCTTATCCAGGAACCATTTTCTAAGCTGATCGTAGCTGTCAATCTGTATCAGCGTTGCAAGATAATCCTTACGATATCTGAAATAATAGGTCATACCGCCGCTCAAGAAAGCGCGTTGCTCAGCAAACAGGATGAATTCCAGTACCTTTAGCTTAATATCCATCTCACAATCGGAATAATGCTCAATCATCCAATCAAAGAAACGGTTTGCTTCGGATTTTGTTCCTTCTAAGTTTCCTTTCTCAATTCGATCAAATAATGACTTCTCTATGTCGATCGGATAATCCTCTTCATATTCACAGCCAATCGGCAGATCCTTGACATGAACCACCCTGCCCTTGCTGTTACGGGATACATTCAACGCTTCCTTATAAGAATCACTCAAATGACTCAGCGGAGTAACCGAACCGATTCCAACCTTAAACTGGACATCCAGCTTCTTCGCCAGCTCCCGGATCAGTCTTCTCACCTTTTCAATCAGAAGCGTTCTGTCATCATACTCCAGCTGCGGTTTTTCACAGGGCAGGAAGATGACGATTTTATTCACCATAATCGGTCCGACAATACAGAGGAACTCCTCCTTCAGATTCTCCCTGATAACCGGATAGAAGGATTGCGCCTTGACACTGACGCCGACCGGATTGGTCAGCATACCGTCCTCCAGAGAATCTCCGAATTCCATGACCAGCATCATTCCGTATTGGTCATTAATTCCCAATAGGTTTCTGAAATTGCTTTCATTTCTGGTTAAGTCGTCACCGGAAATCGCCGCATAGATGAAGTCGCTTTCGATAATCGGAACTACAATCTCCAGCTTTTCCCGGATCATTAAATCGTTGCTGCGCTTCTTCCTATCCTCTTCTATGAGATCCATCGCTTTCTGAAGTACCTTTACGATTACCGTATGATTGACCGGCTTTGTCAGGTATTCCAACACGCCGAGATTGATGGCTTCCTTGGCGTAATTAAACTTATCGTAAGCCGTCATTACGATAAATACTACGGAGCTGTTAGTCTTACGGATTTCCTTCATGGCATCGATACCATTGATACCCGGCATTTGAATATCCATGATTGCAATATCCGGCTTAAATTTCTCTGCAAGTTCAATCACACTCCGGCCTGTTGTGGCATGCTCCACCACACAGCTGCCGTCAAAATTCTTCTCAATGATAAAACGCAAAGAATCAATTACAATTCCCTCATCATCTGCCAACATTATCTTATACATATCTTCTCTCATTCCTTCGCTCGACATTTGTGTAGAGGGAAAAATTCTTTCATTTTCCCTTTAATCCGCTTTACTAAAATCCTTCGGTATATGGATCGTTACCGTCGTTCCTTTATTCTTACCTTCACTTTCGATTGTGAATACATCTTCCCTGTCATAATAAAGCCTGAGCCTGTTGATTACATTGCCGAGTCCTATCCCGTTCGAATCCTTGGTAATCACTCTTTCCTTCAGAGCAGCACTGTCCTCCAGCTTCGCACTCATGATACGGTCGATCACTTCCTGCTCCATACCTGCTCCGTTGTCATAGATCGTAATTGAGATCGTTTTCTCTGCCAGAAATACGCTGAGGAATATCTTTCCTTCATATTCGATATCACGGATTCCATAGTTAACGGCATTCTCCACGACAGGCTGCAGGATCATACTGGGTACCCGTACCTCCAGAAGGGTTTCATCAATATCCTTATAGAAATGGATGCCTCCGGAAAATCTAACATTTAATATATAGATATAACTGTCCACCAGCTTGATCTCATCCCGTATCGTGGAATCCTGATCAAAGCTTTTCATATTAAAGCGGAAGAAATCAGCCATATTTTCTATGAAAAGACAGGTTTTATCCGCTCCTTCCATCATCGCCAGCTGCGCCCCGGCATTCAGTGTATTAAACAGGAAATGCGGATTAATCTGAGCCTGCAGATATTTCAGCTGTGCGTCCTTTAAGTGGTTCGTCATCATTAGGTCTTTCTCCATCATCTTATTTTCCAGCTCCATACTTTCCCTGGTCTGGATAATATACTGGTGGATACTGACGATCATATTATTAAAGGCCTTCGTCACGATTTCTACCTCATCGGAGGAATCAACATGAACCAAATCGACTTCGAAGTTACCTCCTGCCACCTCATGCGCCGCCTTTGTCAGACGCATCAGAGGCCCGGTGATACTTCTTGTAACTATGATGATGAGTACGACATTAAATAAGGTAATAACTAACAGCACCACAGTACTGATCACCTCCAGATAACGGAGCGCGATCAGAAGTTTTTCATAATTCACGGAGTTATTCTGGAACTGCGCATTGTTAAGGCTGTTGATATACGTATAGATATAACTGTACATCTGAGTAGCCTCTTCGTATTTCGGCTTATACTTCTTTACATTCCGTCCACGCTTGGCATCCACAGTATCCGAAAGGATATTCAGATACGTCTCAGACATATTCTTGATATTCTTTTGAGTAATGCTGACATCATTATCAATGATCCTGCTGTTCAAATCATTGATCATGCTTCGATATGACTCATCACTGCGGTAATAGTTTTCCAGGGAATCGGAACTGCCTGTATTTAGATATTCATATACATAATCCTGTACATTACTGAGTGCATCCAGCAAATCGTTGAGTCCGACATTGCTCTGATACACCTCGTCTATGGTTCCGATGGATTTATTGATATTCGCATACATAAACATATTAACGAAAAATACCACTGCGGAGGAAAATGCAAATACCAAAACCAATCGTTTCCGTATAGAGCCTTTCTTCTTATCTGCTTTCATTCTGATCCCTCACACTCTGCGAAGTATAAAAAAGGTGTTACTTCTTTTCTGTCGTCTCGGTAGCTTCCTGTTCTTCTTTTGCCAGATAATCTTCTACATTATTCCCATTGATCACACTGATATAAACAGGGTAATAATCGCTGACGTTCTTGGTTGTAATATATTCAGAAAGTGCATCCACACAATTGACCCCCATCTCATGCGCATCAAAGGTCATCGTGGAATGGACGATATTCATCTCTATCGCACGCAGGATGATCTCCGAATCATAATAGCCGATGATATCAATATCTCCGACCTTATTATAATCTCTGACCACCTGATAAGCACCGAGGGTATCCACCTCATTTAAGCAAACCAGGACATCCGGCGGGTTGTCCTTGTTCATAACAATATTCCGGATATCTTCTACAGAACTGAAGGCACTTTTCGAATTTACAGAAGCAGATTCGATATTTACGTGATTACTCTCCGTCACCTTATGAATACTGGAGTAGATCATGGTTTGTCCCATATCGGAGCTGTTGGTATTCATCAGTACAGTAATATTCTTTCTGCCTTCTTTGATTACCTCCGCAACCTGCTTGGCATATTCCTGTTCCAGGTTATAATTATTTACTCCTACAAAGCTGATCCGATTCACTGTCTTTTTGGTATCCGTCGGCAGGACATCCTTCAGAACAGTTACAACAGGGATACCTTGCGCATTTGCCTCATTAATCAAGTCTTTAATATTCTCATCCCCGCTGGGTTCCAATATGATACCGTCAACCTTTGAGGCAATCGCGATTCTCATTAAATCCGCAAGAGAATAAGAGATGGATAAATTGCTCCCGAGCTTTTCCACATAAGCATTTTTCTCCTTGCCCTCTTCCAATGCCCCCTGATAAATCTCGTCCCAATACTCTGCATCCCCGTTCTCGGTTACAATAGCAAAGTGAGATTTATATTCCTGGTAATTCGTTGCATCCGTAATACCAAGCCGTGAAATCTGCTGCTTATAATAGGCCATTCCCAGCACGATGAGCAGAACCCCTACTGCAATGCTGCTGATGGAGGCAATTGATATGATTCTATTCTTTTTTCCTTTTTCAATATTTCTGTCCATACTCAAATCCTCTAAGTTTAATACCTATAAGTATAACATGGACCGAGTTTATTTACTATACGAAAGTTGTAACAACTTTTTCCTCGAGGAATATGATGATAATAGCTATATGGAAAGGAAGTTATCGCTTTGGCAATACGTATTTTCATAGATCAGGGCCACAATCCGACCGGTTCCCCCAATGCCGGAGCCTTTGCAAACGACCTGCACGAAGAAGATATCACCTATCAGGTGGGTGCATATCTTGCAGAACTTCTTCGTAATGACTCCCGCTTTGATGTCAGATTATCCAGACCCACTCCTACCACAGTCCTCGGAACCTCCAGCGCATCCAGCTTAAGACAGCGGGTGGAAATGGCCAATTCCTGGCCGGCTAATTATTTTATCAGTATCCATGGCAATTCAAATCCTAACCCTGATATAAACGGAACGGAAATATATCTTTATCGCTATGGAACTCAGTCAGAATGGCTGGCTCAGCAAATTATGACCGGTATAACAGAAGCTGTCGGTACCAAAAACAATGGAATCCGCATAAATCCTTCCCTTTATGTGCTGCGCCGTACCAATATGCCCTCTCTGCTGATAGAGTTGGGATACCTCACCAATACGGCAGACGCACAAAAGCTGCGTGACATGCAGCAGCAGTTTGCGAATGGTATCTATCAGGGTATCCTTCGTTATTTCGGTTTTGCTTGATGTCTCTTTGGGGACCGTTCGTATGTAATACCTCAATATCAGCCCATTGTTCCGACGGCCCCCTATTTTGTTTTTACAAAATTTGAAAATATAGCTTTACAAATCCAAAGTAATATGGTATTCTATAGTCAGTATTTTAGTAGTCCTGTATGAACTCACATATTTTTGTAAGTCATTACAAGTTGATGATTTACGAAAATATGTGATTTTTTTATAACAGCAAAATACTATAATAATATTTTATCTAGGAGGTATCTTTCATGAACAAAGGTACAGTAAAGTGGTTTAATGCACAAAAAGGATTTGGCTTCATTACCAACGATAACGGCGGCGAAGATGTATTCGTACATTTCTCCGGTATCGCATCTCAGGGTTACAAGACCTTAGAGGAAGGCCAGAAGGTTACATTTGAATTAGAGAAGGGTCAGCGCGGAATGCAGGCTGTTAACGTAACTATAGCTTAAGTGCCACAAGAACCAAAATGGGATGTCCACCGGCAGTATCAATACCGCTGATGGACATCCCATTTTTTTATCCCATTCTTCTCTTATCTGCTGCTTCCCTCATATTCAATCTCTAAATTCATAGATCTTATTTCAAATTCTCAGAGATCACTTTCTCACGTCCTTTCTTTATATCCAGCCTTCGTTAATTAGCTGATTAACCTATGTTGCCGCCAAAAAGATTTATGTTTTTTACTGGAAATAATTCAAAACCTGTGTTAAAATTTAGCTGTAATCAGTATATAGAACGTCGGGCTGTAATCGCCTACGTATGAAAGGGGCTTTGGGTTTTATGACAAGAATAGTTAGAATTGCGTAGCAGGGGCTATCGCAATCATTTAAATATTGTATATTAAATAGAATTGTATAGCCTTTGCAAAATCCTGAGATTTCAAAATTTAGGAGGAGCAAAATGAGCTATCAGAAGGCAGAATTCGTCCTACCGCAGGAGCTTTTGGCACTGGTTCAGGAGTATGCGCAGGGGCAGTATCTTTATATCCCCAAAAAGGCAGAAAATTATAAGGAATGGGGAGAAAATACGGATACCAGGAGACAGATCCGGCAAAGAGACAATGAGATTTACCGGAAATATCAAGCCGGTTCCAGTGCGGCTACGCTGGCCGAAGAATATTTCCTCTCCATAAAAAGTATCCATCGGATACTTCTAAAAGAGAAAAAGTATGGATAGAGTCAGGCTTCAGCTCACGTTATATACGTCGAACTGAAGCCTGCTTTATCATTCCATATCACAAATAGCTTCTTCCAATTTACAGTGTCCTATGATAGAATTTAAACCATAAATTTTATACTAAAACATACAGGAGAAAACCTATGAAATACGAAGTATTACTTTTTGACGCGGATGAGACCCTGTTCGATTTTAAGAAATCGGAAAAGGAAGCCTTTCGAAGTACCATCCTGCAATTTCACATTGCCTATGAAGAAAATAAGCATTTTAGGATTTATCACGAGATAAATGATGCTATCTGGAAGGAATTCGAACAGGGGTCGATTACCCAGGAAGAACTTAAAGTAGAGCGTTTTCGGAGATTCAAGGAAAGCATGCAGCTTGATTTTGATGAGGAGGAATTCGCAAAAGCATATATGTCCAACCTGGCCGATGCCTCCTTTCTTTACGAAGGCAGCAAAGAATTAATTGAAGAACTACATCAGTCTTACCGGTTATGTATCGTAACGAACGGTTTAACCTCTGTTCAGGACAAGAGAATCAGAAAATCAGAGATAGCCGAGCATTTCGAGTCAATTGTCATCTCCGAAGAGATATTGATTGCGAAACCCAATCCCGGAATTTTTGAATATACCCTGAACCAGATTCATTATTCAGATAAGAGTAAAGTTTTAATTATCGGGGACAGCCTGAGCTCAGATATCCGGGGTGGGATTAACTTTGGATCAGACACCTGTTGGTATAATCCCAGAAAGCTTCGCAATGAAACAGGGATTCGCCCCACTTATGAAGTAGCTGATTTTGATGGGCTGAGGTCTTTATTATAAGAAGCTTTCTTTCAAATCATGAGAAAAGGTATAGAATACAGCTGTCAGGCTGGTTCTATACCTTATTTATTCTTATTTTTAATTTAATTCCTTTAAAATAGGACTTTCAGTATCGCATATCGAGTGTTCTGGCTCTGTTACTCTTTATTTACGTAAGATCTTATCCATCGACTTTCCCTTCGCCAATTCATCAATCAGCTTATCCAGATAACGGATTTCCCGCATGATCAGTTCCTCGATCTCCTCCACTCTGACACCGCAGACCGTACCTTTGATCAAAGACCGCAAAGGGTTCAACTGGGGAGCTTCCCGAAAGAAGCTTTCAACGTCAATCTGTTTCTCCAACTGCACTTCCAGCTCTTCCTGGCTGTATCCCGTCAACCAAAGAATGATTTCATCGACTTCAATTTTAGCA
>JAEZLY010000012.1 GCA_023414985.1 Bacillota bacterium
GTTTTGGAGACTGTCATCCTGCCGCTGGATGATTCCCCTATTGATGTCGCTTATTTATAGTACTATGAATTGTCGTAATTGTCAATATAATTTTAATATTTTAGGGCGCAAAAATTTCTTCTAAACCGGCCGCTATCAGCCTGTTATAGCTCTGCCAGAATGAATTCCGCACAGGCTACCGCAGCTTCCACGCTATCACTGACCGTACTCCATCTGCACTTCATTCCCTCGCCGATTTCCCTTTGCAGATCCACTTCCTGTTCCAGCTGATGTGCGATATCGTTGGATTCCTTTGCCTGGCTCAGGATATGGTCAAACAACTGTTGTATCTCCTGAAGCATCGGCTCCAGACGCTCCGCATCGGCATTAGGACCCTTCGAAGCTTTCATTTCATTATGTAGATTATCTACCAGTGTTGTTCCCTTCATGGATAGATTTAAGATCTTATCCGAAGTATTAATTGTGGTAAACGCGCTTTTCTCTAAGATCAGCTGGGAATGCTCCCATTGCTCGATCTGATCTGCTACTTCAACCATACACTCCTGTGCTGCCCCCAACTGTGCTACTTTCTCACATAACATGTTCTTCATTAGCAAACCCCCGTGTTCCTTATAAGCATTTATTTATCTAATCAGTATCCCAAGTACTTCCTGGATGCTTTTAACACCTATGAGTTTAATGCCTTTTGTCTTGATGTGCTCCTTGTTGGCCTGTGGCAGGATACATACTTCAAAGCCCATCTTTGCCGCTTCCGCAACTCTTTGTTCCGCTAGATTGACCGCTCTGATCTCACCTGTCAGACCTACTTCACCGAAGAGTACTGTCTTAGGATCCAGTGCCTTATTCTTATAGCTGGAAAGGATTGCGGTCACAATCGGCAGATCCAGCGCCGGCTCCGTAATGCGCATACCTCCCGCAACATTTACATAAGCGTCGCAATCGGCAATCTGAAGTCCCGCACGCTTCTCCAGCACTGCCATGAGTAAGTTCACCCGGTTAAAATCCGTGCCGGCGGCAGTTCTTCTGGGCATATTGAAATTGGTTCTGCAGACCAGCGCCTGAACTTCCACCAGAATCGGTCTTGTCCCTTCAATGGATGCAGCCACAATCGAACCTGATTCTTCCTCCGGTCTTCCCTTCAGCATGAATTCCGACGGGTTCTTTACTTCCACCAGACCGCTCCCCTGCATCTCAAAGACACCGATTTCATTGGTTGAGCCAAAACGGTTCTTCACCGCACGCAGAACACGGTAGGAAGCATAATTATCCCCTTCGAAATAAAGGACGGTATCCACCATATGCTCCAATACTCTGGGCCCTGCGACGACCCCTTCCTTTGTTACATGTCCGATGATAAAAATCGTTATTCCGGAACCCTTGGCAATCCGCATCAAGGTTCCGGTCACTTCTCTGACCTGACTGACGCTGCCCGGTGCGGAAGAGACCTCTTCCTTGAACATGGTCTGGATTGAATCGATGATCACGATATCCGGCTTATGCTTTTCAATCGCTTCTTCCACCAGATCCAGGTCTGTCTCACATAAAAGCAGAAGCTCGCCGCCAAACACGCCGAGCCTCTCTGCTCTCATTTTTATCTGGCTAAGGGATTCCTCCCCCGATATATAGAGTATTTTTTTTGCCTTATCAGCAAGCTCCCGACACATCTGAAGCAGAAGTGTGGACTTACCGATACCGGGATCACCGCCGACCAGCACCAGACTTCCCTGAACGATCCCTCCGCCAAGTACACGGTCGAGTTCTCCGATTCCGGAGTTCACTCTGAACTCTTCCTCCGTCTTGATGTTCGCAATCAGTTCCGGCTCCCTGGCCGACTTAATACTTGCAGGCTTGCTGCTCTTTCGTACCACCGGCTCCTCTGTAAAGGAATCCCAACTCTTACAGGCAGGACATTGTCCCAGCCATTTTGCCGATTCAAAGCCGCACTCCTTACAGAAAAACACGGTCTTATTCTTCGCCATATTAAAGCTTAACCACCTTTATGAAGTCCTTATTACCTTCCTCTAATTCTATACTGAGAACCAGTTTGCCGCCTAAGTTGGTCTTCATCTTGCCGAGGTTAGAATTATTCTTGAAAATCTCATATTCCTTCTCTGCTTCCAGCTCCAGGGTAATCTGAGCTGTATCATTGCCGGATACCTCAAAGCTGATCTGGTTATCCTTTGCATCTAAATGAAATACGGCAGTACCGGGTACCGATTCATAGACAAACATTCCGTTTCTCTCAAGCTTTGTAATCTCATGAAAGGTCTTTACTTTATATAAGTCTCCCTGATGTTCGAAATCAGATACCTTTGACTTTACATCCAGTGCGTAATTACCAAAGCTAATCGTCCCATCGCTTTCTTTGCGTATTAACTCTTCAACAACTGCCATTGTATGATCCTCCTAAAAGTATTTATATGTCTGAATGTGACAGATAATATTTAATAGAACACTTTCATACATTATAAACGAAATATCGACCGATTTCTACTGGTTATATTATTAAATTTTTATTCAGTCTTCATCGATAGGGCTCTTACGACCATCTCATTATCGAGATATTCCACACGGACCGTATCCCCTTCTTTAATCGTACCGGCAAGAATAGCCTCTGCCAGCTTATCTTCGATATTCGTCTGGATGGCACGCCTTAATGGTCTCGCACCATACTTCGGATCAAAGCCTACCTCAGCCAGATGTGCAACCACCTCGTCACTGTTCTCCAGGGTAATACTCATCTGTGCTTTGCTGCGCTTACCGATGGATGCAATCATAATTCCTACTATCTGCTTAATGTTTTCCTTGGTCAGCTGATGGAATACGATGATTTCATCAATACGGTTGATAAACTCCGGCTTAAAGATGCGCTTTACCTCATCCATGACTCCGTCCTTCATCCGTTTATAATCTTCCTTCTCATCAACGACTGAGGCAAAACCAAGGCGTTTCGGCTCTACGATATTCTGTGCCCCGGCATTGGAGGTCATAATGACAATCGTGTTCTTAAAGCTGACTTTTCTTCCCTGAGCATCAGTGATATGTCCGTCATCCAATACCTGAAGAAGGATATTGAATACATCCGGATGTGCTTTCTCGACCTCATCAAAAAGGATAACCGAATATTGATTCTGTCTTACCTTTTCACTTAACTGTCCGCCCTCATCATAGCCAACATATCCCGGAGGAGACCCGATCAATTTGCTGACACTGTGCTTCTCCATATATTCGGACATATCAACACGGATAATGGAGTTCTCACTGCCGAACATCGCTTCGGCAAGCGCTTTGGACAACTCAGTCTTTCCGACACCGGTCGGTCCAAGGAAAAGGAAGGATCCGATTGGACGGTTAGGATCCTTAAGGCCTACTCTGCCTCTTCGGATTGCTTTCGCAACTGCCGCTACCGCTTCTTCCTGGCCTACCACTCTCTTATGCAGGATATTCTCTAGATTCTGAAGACGTTCCGTCTCTTCCTCAGCAAGCTTCTTAACAGGTATCTTCGTCCAGCTCGCAACAATTTCCGCAATCTCATTATCACTGACAACAAGCTGCTTCTCCTGACGCTGCTTCTCATCCAGCACCTTCTGCTTCTCCAGCTGCTCCTGTGCTGTTTCCTGCTGTTTCTTTATCTCTCCGGCTTTCTCATAAGCTTCTGCTTTGATTGCCTTTTCCTTCTCATCCTCGAGGCGTTTGATCTCCTGTTCCAGATCCTTGATCTCCGGAGAAGAAGTATAGGTACTTAAGCGCACCTTGGATGCCGCTTCATCCATTAAATCGATTGCTTTATCCGGCAGATATCTGTCGTTGATATAACGGCTGGAAAGCTTCACTGCCGCCTCCAGCGCAGAATCTGTAATCCGTACCTGATGATGCGCCTCATATTTGTCCCTCAGTCCGAAGAGTATCTTAATGGCCTCTTCTTCCGAAGGCTCATCAACGACCACCGGTTGGAATCTTCTTTCCAGGGCTGCGTCTTTTTCAATATATTTACGATATTCCTCTCTCGTGGTTGCACCGATGATCTGGAGCTCACCGCGGGCAAGGGAAGGCTTTAGGATATTTGAAGCATCGATGGCGCCTTCCGCACCGCCGGCACCGATAATCGTATGGATCTCATCTATGAACAGAAGAACGTTGCCATCACCGATAACCTCACTGATGACCTTCTTAATTCTTTCCTCAAATTCACCGCGGTACTTGGAACCTGCCACCATGCCGGATAAGTCCAGGGTGACCACCCTTTTTTCCTTGATTGTCTCAGGAATATTGCCCTCCACAATCTTTAATGCAAGTCCTTCTGCGATTGCCGTCTTACCTACGCCGGGTTCTCCGACCAGACAGGGGTTATTCTTTGTCCGGCGGCTTAAGATCTGTACCACTCTTTGGATTTCCTCTTCTCTGCCGATGACAGGATCAAGCTTCCCTTCCCTGGCATATTCGGTCAAATCCCTGCTGTATTGATCCAGGGTAGGTGTAGCAGAGGATTTCCCCTTTGCTTTGGTACCTTTTCCGTTGGTATATTCATTTTTCGCCACACTGACATCCACACCGGAGGCAGTCAGGATATCAATATATACCTTCTGCACATTGACACCGAGGGTATTCAGCAAACGAACCGCGATACAATCCGATTCCTTAATCAGAGCAATCAGAATATGCTCTGTTCCGACGAGCTGAGCCTTGAATTTGGCAGCCTCCTTGTAGCTTTGATCCAGAATCCGCTTCGATCTGGGTGTAAAGCTACCGCCTTCCATCATTTCCACCCCGTTATTCGGTGCTATCAATTGATTTACCAGTTCTAATACTTTATCAACGGTCACACCGTTCTCTTCCAACACTTTAGAAGCTACTCCGTCTACTTCCATCAGACCGATCAGCAGATGCTCGGTTCCGATGTAATTGTGAGAGAGACGGAAAGCAACTTCTCTGGCAAGGTTAATCGCATTTTTTGCGTTCTCAGTAAATTTATCATACATCATGTCGTTTCCTCCATTCCGGTAAACTGTACTCCATCATTCCTATGTCTCAAATAATTGTTGGTAATTCTTTTCTGATATATTCTGCCCTGGATTGATCTCTTGACTGACTTCCTACATTTTTTCCGAGGGTCCATTGCAGACTTCCGGGCTGTACACCCATCATCAGCTTATGAACATTGAATTCCCGGTCGAATTTGATCACTCCGCAGTCTGCTCCGAATTTGAGCTGGGAGAGCAGTGTCATGGCATCATCGGATGAGATCTGCCTTGCGTATTTCAGCACTCCATAGGACCGGAATACCTGATCCTCAATCTCATCGGAATTAACGGAAATCATATATTCCCGACGCTTTCTTTCCTGCTTTACAACCTGCAGAACAATTCTCTTTAAGTTTTCTATAATCTCATTTTCTGATATTCCCAGGGTCTTCTGATTCGATATCTGATAGATACTGCCCAGGCTCTTGGTTCCTTCTCCGTAGATGCCACGGATTGTGACCCCATACTTGCCTACCTCTTCGATCAGCTTCTGCATCATCCTTCCTGAAGTCAAGGCCGGTAAGAAAACCATACAGGAAGCACGCATCCCCGTACCTGCATTGGTCGGGCAGGCTGTCAGATAACCATATTTCTCGTCGTATGCAAAATGAAGTCTTTCATATGCGATATCATCCACCGTGTCGGCTTCCTGATATGCCTGTTCCAAATTCATTCCGCCTACGATGGCCTGAATTCTGACGTGATCTTCTTCATTGATCATGACGCTGACCGTCTCGTCATCAGCCAGGATCAGTCCCGTGGTCTGATCCTTCTCTGCAAGGAGCGGACTAACGATATGCCGCTCTACCATAGCGATCTTGTCAATCTCACTCAAGGTACTGATGTTGCAGGAATAAAATCTTCGATTGTCTTTTTCCGACAGTTCGTTCGTAATCCCTTTCACTTCGTTGACCAGAGCGACGGCCTCTTCCTCGGTAATCACGCCGGAGAAGGGATAATTCTCAAGGTTTCTGGCAAGTCTGACGCGGCTCGAGATAACAACATCGCTGTCGGGAGCAAGCTGCTCATACCATTTAGACATTGCTTTCCTCCTCCTTCTTCATCTGCTTGATTAGGTCACGAAGTCTCGCTGCCTCTTCAAACTCTTCCTTTTCTATCGCTTCATGAAGTCTTATGGTCAATCTTTCTGCTTCCGTAAAATCCTTCATCACTCTGTCCGTAGTAGCGGTAACCATTCCCTTCGGGCGTTTACCGGTGTGAATCTCGGCACCCTGAATACTCTTCAGTGTCTTTCCTAATTGACCGTTAAAGCTTCTATAACACTTAGAGCATCCGAAACGCCCCTTCTGTATAAATTCCTCGTAGGTAGTTCCGCAGTTTTCACAGGTCAGGGACGGTACGATCTCACCGGACTGCTTTTTATCTGCAGCAGTATAATTATCCAATAAGGTCGATAGTAAATCTCCCAGGGTCAGTTCGCCGTTCATCAAAGGCTTCTCCATTTGAAAGGATGTGTAATCCGTAGCACATTCCTCGCAAAGATGCTGTTCTTTCTTCACTCCGTTGATTATTTCGGTATACAATATTTTTGCATCTCTCTTCTGGCATCTGTCACATAACATTGTAATTACCCCCTTTCAAATTCGTTGAAGATATCATTCACGATTTCATGAGCCTCCTCACAACTGATATTCTTGCAGAATGCCTTTGCGAGCACTACCCGCAGGTCATCCCTCATTTCTTCTATGGCTTGGAGTTTATTGATATCTATGGCAATTACCGCCCCTTTTCTGCGATCCAGCTTAAGATACCCTTCCTGCTTTAAAATCGTATAAGCTTTGTTAACGGTGTGCATATTGATTCCGATATGTTCCGCCAGATCCCTGACTGAGGGTAGATTCTCTCCCTCCTGCAGCTGAGAAGTTGCAATACCGTAAATGATCTGGTTTCTTAACTGGATATAAATTGCTTCTTCACTGTTAAAATCAATTTCTAGATACATTCGGATACACCTCGTTATATAACATAGTATTCGGCATTCTTACATATGCCAAAGGTAACAGGATATTATACCTGTTATACATTCAGTATAACAATCTTATGGAATTTGTCAATAGTTATTCTAAGTCATTCTCTTTATAGCCGCGTCCTTTGATTATGGCACGGATGAGTAATGTAATCAGAAGCGCACAGACTGCACAGAGCAATGCTATTACAATGGCTGCGCGGTTTAAATTCGTACGGTATTCCTGCGCCATGGTTAAAGCCTGGGTATCTGCGGCAGTTTCACTGCTTACTGTATTATGATCGGGGATATAACGCTGCATTGTCTTTTCGGTCTTATCATAACGGTAGAAGCCCACCTCACCCTGTTCATTCTGAGCATAGAGCAGCAGGAATTCACTGCTCAGATTATCTCCCGGATAAAATGCCGTAACAGCTATGTCCGATAAAATAAGCGTCGTCTTCTTATAACCTTCCGGTATGACAACACTGCTGTCAGGCTCCAGGAGCTTATATCTGCCGGTGTAAACTGCATATTTTCCGTCAGGCTCTCTTATAACCGTAAAACTCTGACTTCCGCTGTCAGGTATTCCAGTGACTGCCGGTCCTGTAACCGTGGGCGCAGCCTCCTTTACTGCATTGATACTATATTCTATGTTAGCTCCCGATTCCGCTAACACCTGTATGGTTATTTTATTTTGCCCTTCTGCCAGGTTCTCATTCCCAGTGACAGTGACTGTTGATTTCTCATCCTCAGGAATCGCGACCACAACCAGCTTTTCGGTATCATAGCTTACCTCTGTATTATATTCGTGAACCTCGGGACTGAAGGCAGGTGTGAGGGTTGAGGGACTGATTTCAAGCTGCTTCAATCTGGTGTCGGTGGAGGCTGTGTCCGGTGCGGTAACATTGATCGCTAGAGTATTGCTGGAGACTGACATGGCGTTGCCGTCCTTCATATCGTATACCATGATACGATCACCTTCACTGAAGGAAATATTACAGATACCTACCTCTACGGCATCAAATTTCATGGTGTATTTTCTCTTCTTTGTTCCATTCGTAACTTCTCTATCGGATATTTGCAGATAACCGCTGCCACCTTTCACTTTACTGGCTCCGCCCTGATACTCCAGGATATTATCATCGTATGTGATGCCTGCTTCAAAATCTCCGAATTCTGTATCCGAGGTCACTGTCAGATAGATAAAAAACTCCTCTCCCACCTTGACGCCAACGGATTCCGTGGAAAGCTCCGCTTCGGCGCTGGCAGCGAGGGCGGTAACGGGAGGTATGCTGACTGTTGCCATAAGTATTAATAATAACATTCCGATTAATCGGATCATTCGTTTTTTCATTCTTTATTCCCCCATGTTCTGATGATAGCAATATCCGGCCGACAGGTTTAAACCCGCGGCCGGACCATCTCTTCGTTCGTAATTCCTAGCCTGCTGCTATATGATTACCATTGCGAAGCTTATTATTCCAGACGAAGCATCAGGAACTGATACCTGCGTCTATTGTCTTACAATATTAATTGTGTAATTAGCAATATCACCGTTTTCAGCGATCACCGAGACAACAACCGTATTATTACCGACATTGATCGGAATCGTTCCTCCGCCGCTGATGGTAGCCTTCTTGCTGACTGTCGTTGCATTTACCTGGATCGTATCAACAGTAGTCGGAACAATCAGGTAATAATTATATTCCGTCTGATTGAAGGTCGGTGTAACGATCAGCTCCGCACCTGTGTTGTCCAAAATCTGCAGACTCTTCATGCGGTTATTCGGATTAAATTTCGTAACGGGTACCGCTGCCGGAAGCTCAGGCATATTTAGATAAACCGGTATGGAGAAAATAATCGGTGAATCAGCCATGCCGTTATAGGCAGTTAAAATCTTCTTTCCCTCCGCATAAGGTGCCTCCACATTCGTCATATACTGATGATAGTAGGTCGAAAGAGGGGTCATGTTGAACTTCTGCAGGTAGATCGTATCCTGACCGCGGTTAATATAGCTTCCTCCGATATAGTAGGAACCGCCCACAATGGATTTAAAAGGACTGGTCCAGGGTATCATATACATAGAGTTGCTGACCGCATTGGTGGAGCCTTTTCTTGCGAAATTCAGACCGTTTGCGATTGCTCCTCCACCGGCACTGTCATTGGCCCCGATGTTATAGAAGTTATAAAGTCCTTCATAGCCTGCATAGATACCGCTGACACTGTTGCTCAGCGTAGTCGGTCCGGTTACCACCTCCTGCTTTACACGCGAAGCCAGATGATACGGACTGACGCCGGAATATTCCGCCGCCTTGATGAAGGTCTCAGCATAGGTCAGGGACTGAGGGTTGCCATTGTCATCGGTGTAGGTATAGGCTGTATTATACATTGCAGTACCTTTGAGGATATTTTCAACACCGCTGATATTCTGATAACCGCTTTGATATTTCAATAGCTCAAATTGGAAGATACCATTTGGTGTCAGGAAGTTTCTGGGATCCATGTAATAGGAAACTGCTTCTTTGGAGGCAGTAACCCAGGTGGAACCGTCAAATACGATAAAGGTATCCGTCTTCCAATTATAGGCACCACTCTCAAGTGATTTCCATTCCACTCCCTTGGAATTCGGAATTACGTTCTTCCCGGGGACGCTCTCCGCTGTAATTACTGTATTCCAGTCAAGACCGGTCTGATAAGCACGAAACTCCCAATTCGGATATTGTGCATGCAGTGATCGAAGCCCTGCTTTATAGCTTTCAGGAAAGCCTTCGGCTGCGAGTCTTGCTTCAAAATCCATGTTGGAGGTATCCACCGGAGGTGTCGGGGTAACCGGTATTGTAGCACCGGAACCGTTCGGCAGAGAATCTCCTATGTAAATAAATTCGGCTCTTACATATCCGTATATTCCGTCATTGGTGGAAATACTATAATATGGTATCCGATCAACCGTGACAACTCCTGTTACCAATACCTTTTGTGCATTGATCAGAGTTACCGGCTGGTTATTGTAATATATGTAATCCGGTGAAGCCATTATGTTCTGATAGATATTTAAATATACCGTGTTGACAACAAATCCATTGACAGGATTGCTGATACCGTAATTCACCGGATTATCCGGTACCTGTATCATTGTCCCTCCGGGTGTCGGCGTAGGGGTAGGAACCGCAGATACCGCAGGGGTAGGAGTAACCGGTACAGTCGGTTTCGGAGTTGGCTTCTTTGTAGGCGTCGGTGTTGGCTTAGTGGTCGGCTTTGGCTTAGAAGTCGGCTTCGGAGTTGCTTCCGGTTTTGGAGTAGCTGTAGGCTTCGATGTAGCGGTAGGCTTCGGGGTAGGAGTAGCCTTCACTTCCGTAACCGCAAAGCTGACCTGCGTTGCTTCCGTATAACCGGTATATTTCTTACCGTCAACCGTAAAGGTTACCTTGAACCATTTACTCCCGGATAATAACGTTTCCTCTGTTATCGTAACAGCTTTGCCCTTCTTTAGGTAAATGATATTTCCCTTTTTATCTTTTACAAACGCAGCTTGATCTCCTGCTTTTGTTCTAAATTTTAATTTGGAGGCTGTAACCTTACCTTTGACGGATTTACTCAAATCGAGCTTCAGGAAGGAACCAAGAACATAACCTGTCTTAGTCTTCCCCTCTGATTTGAAGGAAATGCCGTACCATTCCTCACCATCCACAACCTTTTCACTGATGACGGTAACGGTATCTCCCTTCAGCAGACCTCCTGCTTTGCCATAGGTGGTTGCCGGCCCGCTTCGGACATTCAAGGAGTTGGCTGTCACTGAGGCCTTCAGGCTAAAGGATTTGGGAACATCTACGGTCTCATCCGAACCTGGTTTGGGGGTTGTTTTCGGAACGGTAGTCGGTTTTGGCGTAGCAGTCGGCTTTGGTGTCGGGGTTACTTCCACACTGATAAAATCCTTAGCTACAAAACCTTCTACAAGCTTACCGTTAAATCTAAGAGATACATAATAAAAATCTCCCTGTTCCTCTATTATATTAACTGTCTCACCCTTCACCAGATATACGAAGGTTCCGTTCAAGTCAACTTTTTCTGCGGTAGTGGAGGGTTCCTTACGGACATTTAATGTATCAGCGTTCACCTTACCCGTCCAGGCTGCATATGCCTTATGGGTAGTTCCGCCGATCAGCCCGTGCGGAACAGCGATTGCAAGGATCAGAAGAATAATCAGACATTTGTTACTATACCATCTTTTCATTACATACCCCTTTCATAAAACAAAGCAATAACCTAGGGTAGCTCACCTCGGTTATTGCATTATTTTACATAATAACTATGGCAGTATTGTGGCATTTCCTGCGCTTTCAGTCATTTACTGCAATATTAAGATATATTTAACATTTTCTTAAGAAATCCGCAAATTTTAAGAAACTTAAAGGCGGGAGCTGCTGTAATATGCTCGCAATTGATTATAAGGCTATTTCAAAATACACTTTATCGGCTTAAGGTCAGGATAATAGGTATCCCATACCTGATTAGCTCGTAAACTCGCTATCAGGTTCGCGTGCGCGTTCGCATATATACAAACAAGTTTGTATATGCTCACTTGCTTTCGCGTAAATGCACTGTTTGACGGACAGCTAGCTGATTTTGTAAGACAAGAGCAAACAAACCTGTTTGATCATGGCTTACAAAACAGCTAGATGTCCGGCAACCTGTGTGTGAGGGATGACAGTTGTCCTGACCTTAAGCTGTTTTAGTATTTTGAAACAGCCTCTTAATTATTCTGTTCTTCTTACAGCAGCCTCGCTTTTATGCTTCTTCTATCGATTTTCCGATGTCTGTTCTCATGTATTTGTTATCAAAATCCACCCAGCCTGCAGCCTCGTAAGCCTTCTTTCTTGCCTCTCTTAAGTCTTTACCGGTTGCTGTTACCCCAAGCACTCTGCCGCCATTCGTCACAATTTCATTTCCGGAGCTTTTGGTTCCGGCATGGAATACGAAATAATCCTCTTTCCCATGAAAGGTCTCCAGACCCCGGATTGGGAAGCCTTTCTCGTAGCGCTCCGGATACCCATCGGATGCAAGAATAACACAGACAGCCGCATTATCTTCAAATTCCAGTCGGATCCGATCCAGCTCACCATCTATGCATGCCTCAAAGAGATCGATAATATCATTCTGCATTCTCGGCAATACTACCTGGGTTTCGGGATCGCCGAAGCGAGCGTTATACTCCAGTACCTTCGGTCCATCTTCGGTCAGCATCAATCCGACGAATAAGATACCGATAAACTCCCGCCCTTCCGCCTTCATGGCGTCCATGGTCGGCTGGTAGATATTCTTCCTGCAGAATTCATCAATCTCCTTTGTATAAAACGGGCTGGGTGAGAAGGTTCCCATTCCTCCCGTATTCAATCCCTGGTCATGATCCTTCGCCCGCTTATGGTCCTGGGCACTGGTCATCGGAAGGATTCTGGTTCCGTCACAGAAGGCCAGCACGGAAACCTCACGCCCTGTCATAAATTCTTCGATTACCAGCCGATCTCCGGCGGATCCGAACTGCTTGTCTTCCATGATCTGCCTGACTCCTTCCACTGCTTCTTCAAAGGTGTTGCAGATTAAGACTCCCTTGCCAAGTGCAAGGCCGTCTGCTTTCAGCACAATGGGAAATTTCCCGGTTTTTAAATATTCTACCGCAGCTTTGGGATCCTCGAAGGTCTCATAGGCTGCCGAAGGGATATGATATTTTTTCATCAGGTCCTTGGAGAATGCTTTGGAACCTTCAATGATTGCCGCATTTTTTCTTGGTCCGAAGACACGCTGCCCGCGTCTCTCGAAGACATCTACGACACCACCAACCAATGGATCGTCCGGTCCGACTACGGTAAGATCAATCCCTTTCCGAACTGCAAATTCAGCAAGTCCCTCGTAGTCACCCACCGAGATATCCACACATTCCGCAAGCTCAGCGATTCCTGCGTTACCCGGAGCACAGTACAGTTTACTAACCTTAGGACTCATGGAAATCTTTTTTACAATCGCGTGCTCTCTTCCGCCGCCGCCAATTACCAAAACCTTCATCTCATACCCTCCATGCTAAGCAATTTCTATTGATATACCACAATTAAGGAATGCAAAAAACAGAAAGCAGCTGGAACACTGCCGTCTGTTTTTTTGCTGCTACACTATTCTTTTCACGATATTATTTTCAAAGACCAGTTTATTCTGGGAAATCAAGCGTACCGCTTCGGGTAGCAGCTCCCACTCTGCTTGTTCCATCACTCTTCTCTGAAGGAGCTCTGGAGTATCATTGTCCTTCACTGGTACGGCTTTCTGAAGGATGATCGGTCCGGTATCGGTACCCTCATCCACAAAATGCACCGTTGCACCGGTCACCTTCACTCCGCGGGCGAGTACCGCTTCATGAACCTTCAATCCATAATATCCTTCTCCACAAAAGGACGGAATAAGGGATGGGTGTACGTTGATAATTCTGTTATGATAGCTTCTTACAAGGTCAGCCGAGAGTATGAAGAGGCATCCGGCCAACACGATCAGATCCACCTGATAACTGTCGATTAACTGAAGCAATGCTTCGTCGAACAGTTCCTTCTCTGCATAGTCCTTTCTTACGATTGCCTCTGCCGGGATATTATGACGCCTTGCCCGTTCCAGCGCATAAGCACTGGGATTGTTACTGATGACAACCTCTATAGTTACATCCGGAAGCTTTTTTTGTTCTATCTGATCAATCAGTGCCTGCAGATTTGTACCGCCGCCCGATACCAGAACTGCCAGCTTTAGCATAACGTAACTCCCTTCGTTCCGGTCACAGCTTCTCCGATGACATAAGCCTTTTCTCCTGTTGCTTCAATCAACTTCACAGCCCGGTCAGCATCCTTACCGTCAACTGCAATTAACATACCGATACCCATGTTATAGGTATTGTACATAATTCTCTCTTCTATCTCTCCATCTTTTTGCAGCATGCCGAAAATGGGCGGAACAGTATAACTGTCCTTCTTTATCATGGCATGAATTCCTTCCGGAAGCATTCTCGGAATATTTTCATAAAACCCGCCGCCGGTGATATGACTGCAGGCTTTTACGGTAACATTGCCCTTCCTTAAGCTCTGTAATGCTTTCACATATATTTTCGTAGGCGTAAGCAAAGTCTCGCCCAGTGTGGTTCCAAGGGATTCATAATAGGTGTCCAGTGTCTCGCGCTGCATACGGAATACCTTTCTTACCAGGGAATAACCGTTGCTGTGGATGCCGGAGGAGGCAATACCGATCAGCGTATCTCCCTGTCTCATGGAGGCTCCGGTCACCAGCTGCTTCCGGTCTACGATCCCGACCGCAAAGCCTGCCAGATCATACTCGTCTGCAGGGTAAAAACCGGGCATTTCCGCTGTCTCTCCTCCGATCAGAGCTGCTCCTGCCTGCTTACAGCCTTCCGCAACTCCCTTTACGATCATGGCAATCTTCTCAGGTTCATTCTTACCGCAGGCAATATAATCAAGGAAGAACAAAGGCTCTGCACCTGCGCAGGCGATATCATTGACACACATGGCAACGCAGTCGATTCCTATTGTATCATGCTTGTCCATCAGAAATGCAAGCTTCAGCTTCGTACCCACTCCGTCCGTTCCGGATATCAGGGTCGGCTGCTCCATATTCTTAAAGCTTTCCAGAGAAAATGCCCCTGAGAAGCCACCGATATCGGTAAGAACCTCCTGACGCATCGTTCCTTTTATATGTTCCTTCATCAGGTCAACTGCCTTATATCCGGCTTCAATATCTACTCCTGCCTTCTTATAATCCATCTGCGATACCTCCTAATAGGTTAAAACAGCGCTGCTGCAATCTACTCTTATCTGCTCACATTTTAGCATATTCCTTTTTGTTTGTCGTTAATTTTCGACGGATAATTTCTTATGTAATTAATTAGCTTCCCTAATATATCAGGCCTTATCTATAAGTACACATTATTCATACCTCGCTACCTGCTTTCTTCGTAATTGTGATATTTCATTGGAATCAAAAAAGCTTCCCGAAGACTCTTCCAATTTCTCGAAAAGTCCGGGGAAGCCTTATGGATTAGTTTGCTAAAGAAGCATATCTTCTGGTTCCGTAACCATGAAGCAGCAGGTACAGAACAACATCGGCTATTGCAGCAAAAAGTGTATAGGCCAGATATGCCAGAATCGTGGAAGGAATCACAAACAGCATCGCAGCCTGAATACCTACCAGCCCCATACCGCTAAAAATAACAATCATAGAAGCAGCACTTTGTTTTACAACTACCGTCTCGTTATTCCAGTTGAAATTGGGCATCAGAAGATTAATTACCATTCCGTACAGAGCCACAAAGAAAGCTGTGGCAAGAGTCATGATGAGTATCAGCAATACTGTCAGAGGAGCCAGCCCAAGCACTGCTCCGATGATCAGAACATCCAGCAGTACAGGGGATAGAATCGTTAAGTTGACGGCAATTTTTGCAGCAAATACGGTCCCCGGTGTCAGCGGAAGCGTCTTAAGAATCCAGAAGCTCTTTCCCTCCAGGGATATGGAAACCATGGTTGTACTGGTCATGCAGACGCAAAAGCCGATCAGGACAGGAACTCCTGCCATCAGAACCTCTGCCGGAACGCTTATCAGGTATTTAGAAACATCGATGAAGAGCAACGCTATCGCACCCACCGTTAACAGCACCACTCCGAATGCAGTATTCACCACGTAGACGGAGGACGCAAAATAACGTTTTACTTCCTTTTTGTATAATGCCATAAACGGCGAGGAGGTCTTTAGCCTGCCAAGCTTGAACTTTCTTCGGTAACTGCCGGTCATCAAGGAAGTATTGATCTTCTTAAATACAGCCTTCACCAGGAGAACATAAAGCACGAAGGCAAGGATGGATATCCCGGCAAACAGCAAGAAGGAGGACAGCCGGTATTCCACTACCGTCTCAGCATAAAGAGCCGCCAGCGGATAAAGAGAATTCACCTGGTCTGTCATAGCCTTGCCCATATTAACAAGTGCCTGTCCGTCGTCCCTGACGGTAAAGGAGGAACCGATAAAAGCGACTAGAATTCCCATCGTAAATATAATATTCAGCAGATTACTGAAGCGGAATCTTGAGGCAATGTAGGCAATCAGTGTGCCGATGAAGGATGCCAGAATAATCGGTACCAACGGCAGAAAAATCAAAGCAGCAATCCCATACAGATAAAATAAAGGATTGGGATTGGTAAGTATCCCATAAGCAAACATCATAGGCAGCATGATTACTGCAACGAAAACAATATTCACCGCATACAGTATGATGATACGGCTTGCAACGATTCCTGCCGTGCTGAGCGGCAAGGACATCACCATATCATAATCCTTAAAACCGAAGATGGTTCCTTTAATCTGAAAGGTCGTAGTAAGCAGGATTACCATACAGGTCACCGCCATCATCAAAGACGGCAGAATTCCGATACTGTCATAAAGCTTTAACCCGCTTCCGATCATCAAACTATAGAAAAAGGATATTCCCCCGATCAGCAGCGCGAACAAGACAACTCCTCCATAAATTCCTTTGGAGGCTTTCTTCTTTCCTGTTCCGATCGAAAGCACATCTCCTAGAACTGCCCATAATTGAACGCGGACTAACCGCATGATCTTATTCATAAAATCCCCCATTCCTTAGAATGCATTTATTCGGATAAATTCATAAAAACTGTAAAAGGAAGCTTAACACAGCCATAATTGGCTATTTTTCATCAATCAGCTCCATGAAAACATCCTCCAGGCTTAAATTGCCTTTCACTTCCTGGGTAGTACCACAGGAAACCAGCTTTCCGTTCTTAATGATTGCAATCTTATTGCAAAGCTTCTCCGCAACCTCAAGAACATGGGTGGAGAAAAAGATTGCACAGCCCTCCTGGCACTTCTGTGTCATGATACTTTTTAAGGTAAAGGCCGCTTTAGGATCCAATCCTACGAAGGGTTCATCTAAAATCAACAGCTTTGGACTATGGATCAAGGCAGCCATGATTGCCAGCTTCTGCTTCATACCGTGGGAGTAGGAGGAGATGGTATCTCCGAGATTCGCCGTCAGTTCAAATGCGTCCCCGTATTCCTTAATTAAGGCTTCCCGTTCGGTTCTATTTACCTCATAAATATCTCCGATAAAATTCAGATATCCAATTCCGGTCAAATGTTCATATAAATCCGGATTATCCGGGATATATGCCATCTGCTTCTTACAGGCTACCGGATCCTTTCGGATGGATACTCCTCCAATCAGAATATCTCCCTCCTCAAAATCAAGTACTCCCGCGATGGATCTTATGGTGGTCGTCTTCCCAGCACCGTTATGGCCGATGAATCCAAAGATATCTCCGTTGCTGACCTCAAGGTTTAGGTTGTCCACTGCCTTTTTCTCACTCTTATAGCTTTTTGAGAAATTCCTGATTTGTAACATTGTTCTCCCCTCCTATGGTAAATTAATCATTCACTTAACTCAAAGGCTTCATTCAAGCTCTCGGTTCCCTTTAATACGAATCTGGCATTCTGAATAATCGGTATTCTGCTGCCATCCTTTCTGACAGCCGCTATTTCCCTGATCTCGTCATAGGGCAGTGTAATATCCGTATGACAGTTGAAATATGCCTTGGTCGGCTCTGTCTTACGGAGCAGGGAAATCTCATTATCCCTTGCAACAATTTCCTTGCCATCCGGATTATAGATCGGAACCTCTTCACTCATATGGTAGCAGGTATCACCGATTGCAAAGTGGGGACCTGTCTTTTCCGCAATCAATACCGGAAGCCTGGGTGCTATATCAAAGCGTTTTCCCATCACGTAGGCGGTGGTGTTGGTACCGATGGCAAATTCTCCGAGAGGAAGGTAGTCATGATTATATAATAGATTTTCCTTGATAAAGTTTTTATTCTGCTCTTCCTCCTCAAAGTTCTTACAGGTATATTCCATCGTCAGTCCGTCGATAAACTTCAGGGTAAGCTCCCTGTATTCCAGATCCCTTAGGTATATCCTAGGCACATGCAGTATTCCGTTGGTCCCTGATAAAACAGGTGATGTAAACACCTCACCGACCGGAATATTGACATCTGCCACACAGTTTTCAAAGATTGTCTCTTTGGAGCTGTCCTGAAGCGGATACAACTTCACCATAATATCCGTATGGTTACTGCCGGCACCCAGAATATGGACATATTCTCCCTGATCCAAGGCATCGATGATAGATTGCTGAATCTCACCGTAACGTTTACTGTCCAGCGTATTCACCTTGACGGTCTCAGCAAATATAGCTTCAAATTCCTCTCCGATCTCCGGCACCGGATAGGAGATGATCGTAAAGGATATCTCATCAAGCTTCAAATAATCATTCTTGATAAAATTATCCTGATTATTATATTCCACATAAAGCTTTTGCTGGCGCTTATCCAGTCTGACAGCCTCTTTCTTATCCTCCGGAGCAAACAGCTCTTCCCCGAACACTTCAATTACCGCCGGTCCTGCATAAAGTGCAGCCTTCTCTTTATACTGCTCCAGTGCCTGCTTAAAGCATTCCAGCTTTCTCTCCTTAAAGGCTTTATCATAAAAGAGTCCGATATCAAATCGATGGTCATAGTCATATTGCTTATTCGGACTGGTTGCATGATAACCGATCTTGAGATGCTGGAGCTTATTGACTGCATTACCCGCAGCCCGGTAAATCGTCGGTTCCAGTCCCATCTCCCTGAAGTTCCGGATGGCAAGGCGTACCATTCTCTCATAACCGATCTGGTAGCGGATATTGACATATCTTTTTTTACTCAAATCCTTACGGTTCGTAACGAAACCCAACCGATACCCTTCTGTATAGGTATCTGCCATCGCCTGTATCTGCTCCTCCGGCAGCGAATTCAAAAATTCGGCAGTCCTGATCTCATTCTCCGTAATAAACTCTCCGTAGCTGTACAGATAGCGGAGATCGGACAAATTCGATTCCAGAATGATGTCCTTTGCAAAACACAGGTCAGGATCCACCAGCTCTCTAACCCGATAGGTAACCAACACATCGCAGTAATCACTCATAAAGTCATAGACAGCGCGCTTACCATCTTTATAGGTGTATTCATCCTGTTCTTCAAAATAATTATAAATCTCGATAAAGAGTTCCAGATAAATCGTCATCTCATAGTGTCTGCATTCGAAGGCATAAACAATGATAGAACGAAGCTCAGTGGCCAGGAAGGAAAGAAGCTTACCGAATTGATCTCCCAGCTTCTCACAGGCATAGGAGGGATTGGTAAAACTAAAATGATAATTGTCTCCTGCGATGTCCTCATACAAGGCCTGATTGAGGCTCTTCAGCTCCGACAACTCCAATCCTCTGATACGATCCTCCATTGCCATTTCGGCTACCTTACCCACAAGCTTGATAAAAGCTGCCGTCTTATGAAAATACCCGCGGAAGGGCTCCTTTACCGTATCCTCCCGAAGAATGGCATCAATTCGCTCCAGACACAGCTCATATCTTTCCTGAATCGCTTCATTCTCTTCTTTGAATAAATTCTTGTACTTCATCTGATATCATCCTCACTATTCTTTTTCTATGTCAAAAGGGAGGCTTTTCCTCCCTTTCCTCAACTACGCCAGATCCTTCTGTCCAACTGTATTCTTCTCTCTCTTACCTGCTTCTGCCCGGCTGTCTGTAAACTGCGTTCAGCCTCCGAAGCCCAGGATATACACAATCAAAAAAATAATTGTCATGAATCCGTTCAGTACCGCTCCGATCACGGGAAAACGGTAAAAAATATCCTTCTTCTTAAATGCTTTATAGGAAAGTACAAAACCAAAGACGGAAAGACCAAACAGGAGCAGTCCGATGACTCCCAGAAGGAAGCTTCCGTGCCCTTTATTAATACCGGAGATGATGCTTAAGGTAAGAAAACCGATTACTACGATCAAACCGATAACCATTGAAAAAATCCCTGTCTTCGTATGCCTTCTTCCAGAGAAATGAATCATTTCTTTGTTTTTTCCGAGACGCATCTCTATTTTCCCCCGTCCTTCTTTCTCTTACCATGATGTCTTCGGTATATGGCACTGCACACAGCATGCGCAATGAATCCAATGATACCGCCAAGAGTATTTAAAAATATATCATCCACATCGAATATTCCCACCTTGAGTACCAGTTGAATCAACTCAATGGAAATTGTAAACAGAAGACACGCAAAAAATGTCCGAAAAAAATTATGGAACCGTCTGTTCATCATAGGAAGCAAAAATCCAAAGGGCATAAAAGCCACGACATTTCCTAGGATATTTACCATTACGCTCTCAAAGCCCAATTGCTGTCTGTATTCAATAAACCGTTTGATTTCCTTAAACAGTTCCAGATTATAGCGGTACCCTGTCATAATACCCGCTCTTCCGTAATGCTCGCTGAAAAACAAAAAATAAGATAACAAAATGATATATATATAAAATAAAAGCCTGGTGGCCCAAATGAGTATCTTTTTAGACTGTTCCTTCAATTCTTTTCTCCAACTCTTCCTTTTTCTGATCTCTCTATCAGCTTTTACTATTATAAATCAAATCCAAATCCTAGTAAAGCAGAATAAGTAACCGATGGTTCAAATAATGTGTTTTCTCCTTCCTGCATCTTACCTGACGTTTCTGTATCTTACCCTTTGGCCGCTTGAAACCCAGAAGATCATATCCTATACTGGCCTCAGATTACAAAACAAGGTTTCCTGCACCATTAGTAAAAGGTGAGGGAACAGGAATGGAGGATATTTATGATTGGCACATTATTATTTCTATTATTGGTTGTTTCGGAGGCGGTATTCCTTTTTCTCCGAATAATTCTAAAGAATACCCTGAAGAGGCAGAAAGCGATTACAAATCTGTCCGTATTACTTTTATTCAGCCTTTTGCTATTGACCGGTGTGGTTCAATTCAGCTTCCGCTGGTTTACGCTCACTATGTTTTTGCTTATTCGAGGTATCTTAGCTGTAATTGTTCTGATCAGGAGGGGCAAGGAAAAGCCCTACCGATTATCGGGAAGCATCGGCCGCCTTGCCGGCAGCCTGCTGTTGATCCTGCCTGTCTGCATTCCGGCACTACTCTTTCCTCAGTATAAGCCACTCACACCCTCGGGCAGCTATGAGCTGGCTACCGTAAGCTATACCTGGACAGATGAGAGTCGCGCAGAAACCTTTGAACAGGATGGTTCCAAAAGACAGGTCACCGTTCAGTTCTGGTATCCCGATGTCACAACCGGAGAGCAATTCCCCCTGGTGGTATTTTCCCATGGGGCCTTCGGTTACCGCAGGAGCAATTACTCTACCTATGAAGAATTGGCCAGTAACGGTTATGTGGTCTGCAGCATCGATCACCCTTATCATGCCTTCTACACAAAGCAGACCGACGGAAAGGTGATTACTGTTAATCCGGCTTTTCTTCAGGAGGTAAATCAAATCAACGCAGAGGGTACTACGGAGGATTTTATCTTTACGACCACCCAGAAATGGATGAAGCTCCGAACTGCCGATATGAACTTTGTAATTGATACAATCGAACAGCTTGCCGGCTCCTCTGAAAAGGATGAAGTATTCCGGCATGTTGATTTATCGAAGATCGGGCTTATGGGTCATTCCCTCGGCGGAGCAACCTCAGTGGCTGTCGGAAGACAGCGGGAGGATGTGGATGCCGTCATTGACCTCGATGGAACAATGCTCGGAGAAGAGCTTTCCTATCAGAATGGAGCTTACCAATTAAATAACGAGCCTTACCCTTGTCCCTTACTTGCGATAGATACGACTGATCATTATACGGAAGGGTTAAAGTACGGGGATCAATATGCCAATAATGTGACTCTGGCAAATGCATTGAATGGCCGCGAGGTACATTTTGATAATGCAGGTCACTTGAATTTTACCGACTTACCGTTGTACTCTCCTACTCTTGCATCCCTGCTCGGCACAGGGAATATTGACCGCACTTATTGCATTCAGACTATGAATGGTGTAATCTTAAATTACTACAACCATTATCTGAAAGGGGCAGAGGGACTTAGCTTGAAGGAGGTCTACTGATCCCATCGCCTGCTGTACCAAGGTGCTCCTGAAGATACCTAAGAAGGAGTATAAGGTTTTCCATGAAGGTTACCATCGAGAAAGTCGCACCCCGGGCAGAAGAACAGGTCTATATTTTATGTCATGAAATAACCGCAAATATCCGCGAAATCGAAACATTTATTAAATCACGTCAGGAGAATCTGGAGGCCTTCGAAGACGGCAGCTTATACCAGCTTCCCCTGGCGGATATCTGCTATGTGGAATCCGTTGATGATCATACCTTTGCTTATACCGAAACCCGGGTATACGAGCTGAAGAGAAAGCTGTATGAATTCGAAGAAGCATATGGAAGGAAGCAATTCTTTCGATGCTCTAAAGCCGTAATTGTCAATCTGATGAAGATTAAATCTCTGAAACCGGCACTAAACGGCCGTTTCGCCGCGACTCTGTATAACGGAGAGGAAATCATCATATCAAGAAAATATGTCAGTCAGTTGAAAAACCGGCTGAAGGGAGGTACTGCGGATGAAGCTTAAGGAATATATCAAAAACCTCTTGATGAACTTTTTTATCGTGGTCACACTTGTAAATGTCGCCATGGCCGTTCTTGGACTGATTTATGATGCTGACCGTACCTTCAGCTACGAAGCCTACTTTTCTCCATTGATCTACGGCTTCTTAAGCATGCTGCCTTCCGCTGTTCTTTACTCCAAAAAAGAATTGTCCACACGGCAAATGTTCATCAGAACACTGCTTCAGATTACTATGATTGAAATTTTCCTACTCGGCTTTATGATAGCAAACGGCATCAGTGAGCCTCGCCTTTTATTCCCTCTTGCAGTCGCAATTCTGTTGGTATCCTTTGCTGTCCTTGGTATTCAGTGGCTGTTGGATACCAGAAGCGCAAAGGATTTAAATCAAAGGCTTGCCGAATATCAAAATTCAAAAAGCAATTGACCGATGGATTTTTTCTGATAGGCAACGTAAAATAAAAGTATCATCCCGGCCCGAGTATGAAACCCGGAAACGGTAGAAATAATAGGATAAGCGAAATGAGTTGGATTTTATCCAGGAAAGGATTGCGGTGGTACGTATGAAGACATTTGAAGAATTGTATTACGAAGTACTGGTCAGATCTTTGAAGGAAAAGGACATGAGTTTTCTTGAAAAAATGGAACTTTATGATACACATCAGCTTGACTGCCTGCTGCATCCCGAAAAGCATCCTGTTGTATGGCATACCGGCGAATGTCATTGTGAGGATCCTTCCTGTGTGAAGGTCTGTCCCTTCCATGCAATTCATCCCGGCGAGACAGGTGATCTGGCGATTGATGAAGCGCAATGTACCGGTTGTTCCCTCTGTATTCAGGAATGCCGTGCCAACAATCTGACTGAAAGTAAGGATATCATCCCTGCTCTGCAGGCAATCCGTTCCCATAAGGGTTTAGTCTATGCTCTTGTTGCACCTGCTTTCTTAGGGCAGTTCAGCAGTGAGGTTACCCCCGGAAAACTGCGTAATGCTCTGAAAGCTGCAGGCTTTGATGGAATGATCGAGGTTGCTCTCTTTGCCGATATCCTGACACTGAAGGAAGCATTGGAATTTGATTCAAAGATATTAACAGAATCGGATTATCAGCTGACCAGCTGCTGCTGTCCTATGTGGATCGGAATGATTCGAAAGATCTACAAGGAGCTGATGCCGCATGTTCCCCCGGCAGTTTCACCGATGATTGCCAGCGGACGTGCCATTAAAGTGATGCACCCCGATGCCCTTACTGTGTTTATCGGCCCCTGCCTCGCAAAGAAGGCCGAAGCCAGGGAAAAGGATATCGCAGATGCAGTTGACTTTGTACTGACCTTCCGGGAGATTCAAGATATCTTCAATGTCATGGAAATTAATCCGGCTGAGATGGAAGAAAGCGAAAAGGACCATTCTTCCCGCGCCGGCAGAATATATGCTCACACCGGTGGGGTAAGCGAAGCTGTCCGCACTACGGTCGAGCGCCTTAATCCAAACCGAAAAATTACAGTCCACACCCAACAGGCAGATGGAGTCCCTGCTTGTAAAGCGATGATCAATGACCTCCTCTCCGGCAATACTACTGCGAACTTCTTTGAGGGGATGGGCTGTGTCGGTGGCTGTGTCGGTGGTCC
>JAEZLY010000191.1 GCA_023414985.1 Bacillota bacterium
AAGCTGCCCTATAAGCATGCGGAGGACGGAATCAGCTATACCTTCTCCATCGTTCCGAGAGCACTCGGTAAGGATAAGGATGAGCGGATTGAGAATCTGAAGGGACTGCTGGACGGTTATTTCCACAGCAGAGGTCATCATATTAATGTCAATGTATTTGACAGGGAGACCTTATTGGATGCAATGGAGCATCCGGAAAAGTATCCCCAGCTGACCATTCGTGTATCAGGTTATGCGGTAAACTTCATTAAGCTGAACAGAGAGCAGCAGATGGATGTCATTAACCGTACCTTCCACGAGCGTTAATCATACTGATTTAAGAAACTCATAAGGCTGCCTGAAAAGCTTCCTTATGAGCTTCTTGTTATTGTTCTATAATAAAAAAGGGAGGGGAAGCTATGGATACAATAGGAAGAGTTCACTCGTTAGAAAGCTTTGGTACAGTGGACGGACCGGGCATCCGCTTTGTGGTATTTTTACAGGGCTGCCCTCTGCGTTGTAAATTCTGTCATAATCCGGATACTTGGGAAGTGAATAAAGGGACCATCTATACACCGGAGGAATTGACCAAGGAGATATTAATATATAAATCCTATATGGATTTCTCGGGCGGTGGAGTAACCTTTACGGGAGGGGAACCGCTACTGCAGGCACAATTCATTCTGGAAGTCTGCCGGTTACTAAAACCACATGGGATTACCGTGGCAATCGATACTTCCGGCTACATCTGGAACGATACAGTAAAGGAACTTTTGGAGTATACGGATCTGGTGCTCCTTGATATCAAGAATTACGACCCGATTGTCTATCGTGAAGTAACCGGAGTAAAGCTTGATCCTACCCTGAAATTATTAGATTATCTGAGAGATCACCATATATCAGTCTGGGTACGTTATGTCCTGGTGCCCGGATTAACAGATAATCTGGAAAGCGTGAAAAAGCTTTCCGAGCATCTGGACCAGTATCCGAATGTTGCCAAGATTGAGCTTCTTGCCTTTCATAAAATGGGCGAGTATAAATGGAAGGAGCTGGGGCTGAATTATACGCTGGGTGATACCAAAGAGCCTGACAAGGCGCTGCTTCAGGAGGTAAAGGAAATTTTTGAACGGAATGGAAAACTAGTATCAACCAGTATTTAACAGTAAATTTCAATCAGAATGAGTAAAAAAATGGAATATTGTGGGTATTGTACTTAAATTATATGGGATATAAATAAAGAAGCGTTTATCGTGGAAAAACGGTATAACGCTTCTTTATTTATCTGTTAATTTAAGAAATTTTACCGAAAATAGTTGTATTTGATTGAAAAAAGTTATAAAATAATAAGAGAAAATGAAGTAGTTATTGTAATAATAAACAAAATTGATTTAATTATTTGAAAGAGTTTGTATTTGTTTTAATATCATAACTACTTAGGAGGGTCACAAATGAAGAAGTTTCAGCTACATAGTATTAAGACGAAATTGGTACTTACATTTACCTTATTGGTTGTAGCATCCACTGTCATCATAGGTTATCTTGCAACCAAGAGTGCAGGAGATCTGCTTTCGAAGAATTCTCAGGATACCTGCCAGAATATGGCGACAGAAGGTGCAAAACTGGTTGAAAGCAGAGTTGCCGAGACAATTAAGACGCTGACAGCGATGTCTGTTCAGAAAGGGATAACCTCCATGAATTGGGAAGAGCAGCAGGCAGTTCTGCTGGAACAGCTTCCGACGACAGACTTTCTTGTGCTTGGTGTCGTTACCCCTGATGGTAAAGCGAAATATTCCGATGGTTCAGAAAGTGATCTGGGAGACCGCGATTATATCAAGAAGGCCCTGTCAGGAGAACCAAATATCTCGGATGTAATTATCAGCCGTGTGACCAATGAGCCTGTAACGATGGTTGCTGTTCCGATTAAGAACGGCAGTCAGGTGGTTGGTGTTCTGATCGGAAGAAAGGACGGCAATGCCCTGAGCGCGATCACAGGAGATATGAAATACAGTGAATTAGGATATTCCTATATGATCAATACCGCAGGAACCATCATAGCACATGACAATAAGGATCTGGTGCTCAGTCAGTTTAACCCGATTACAGCATCGGAAAAAGATCCTTCTTATGTTGATTATGCAAAGACGATACAGACAATTGTTGATACAAAGAATGGATTTATTGAATACGAGGATAAGGATGCAAAGGGAAATGAGGCCAATATTTATGCCGGCTTTGCTGCAGTCCCCGGTACGAACTGGATTATCATCAGTACGTACAATGAATCCGAGGTACTGGCTCCGGTTTACAAGCTCAGAACTACCATGGTGGTTCTCATTGTGTTCAGTGCAATCATATGTATTACGATCATCTATGTCGTAGGCTCCTTATTGACTATGTCGACCATTAAGATGGCTGAGCTGTCCCAGAGTATCGCAGCGCTGGATCTGACCAGGGACATTCCGGGCAAAGTCCTTGCAAGAAAGGATGAGAGCGGAATTCTGGCACGCGCCATGCAGGATATAACGGACAATCTTCGGAAAATAATCGGTGAAATCACAGACTCGGCAGTACAGGTATCCTCTACCGCACAGCAGCTGACCGCGACCTCGGAGCAATCCGCGATGGCAGCAGAAGAGGTATCCAAGACAGTGGATGAGATTGCAAAGGGTGCTTCCGATCAGGCCTCCAATACGGAGACCGGATCCGGACAGGCAATACAATTAGGAAATTATATAGAGAAGAACCGTGAATATATGTACGATGTGCTAAAGGCTGCCGATAAGGTAACCGGAGTAGTCAATGACGGTATTACCGAAGTGAAGAGACTGACCGAGATAACGGATGAAAGCAGTCTTGCAACGAAGGAAATCTACGATATCATCCTCAAGACAAATGAGGGTACGAATCAAATCAGTGAAGCCAGTAATGTAATTGCCTCTATCGCCGAACAGACCAATCTGCTATCTCTGAATGCTTCCATCGAGGCTGCCAGAGCAGGCGAGCTGGGAAAAGGCTTTGCTGTCGTAGCATCTGAGATTAAGAAGCTGGCAGGACAGTCAGCTCAGTCAACGGATTATATCGACGGTATCGTCCGCGAGTTGCAGGATACCGTTGCAAAGGCTGTGGTAAGTATCCAGAAGGTCAATGAGATCTCGAAGGAGCAGTCTGCAAGTGTGGAAAATACCAAAAAGAAATATGAAGCCATCGATACCGCAATGATGGAAGCCACCGGTGCAATGCAGCTGCTGAACGAATCCGAAGAGCTGATGACCAAATCGAAAAATGATATCCTCGACATGCTGCAGACTCTTTCTGCCATCGCAGAAGAAAATGCCGCCAGTACCGAGGAAGCGTCCTCCGCGATGATAGAACAAAGCTCATCTATGGAGGAGCTTGCAAAATCCAGTGAAAAGCTGGCTCAACTTGCGGTCAGTCTTCAGGAAATCATCATGAAATTCAAGCTGTCATAAAAACCAGAATACAGCTACCGGCAAATGCCCCTGTGTAAATCACAGGGGCATTTTTATGCCAATCCTTTGTAAATTACTCAGATATGGAAATAGATCAAGGGATAGAACAAAGTAATTGGAATTTCCAATAGCCAATTGCTTCAGTTTGAGGTAGAATAGATTTCATACTAAAGACCGGAGAGTTAAAAATGAAACTATATTTGATCAGACATGGACAGACAGATTGGAATCTCCAGGGCAGATTTCAGGGTAGGGAAGATATTCCGCTCAATGATACAGGAATTTTTCAAGCGGAGGAATGCGCTAAAGCCCTTTCAGGTGAGCCCTTCCGGGCAATCGTTTCCAGTCCTTTAAGCCGAGCCAGAAGGACGGCAGAGATCCTTGCAGAGCATTTACAAATCCCTCAGCTGCTTCTGGAGGAGGGAATTACGGAACGGGACTTTTCTAAGGTATCAGGTATGACTCCTGCGGAGCGGGAGGCATTCTATGCATCCGGAGAACCGGACGATAAAGAGCCCTGGGAACAGCTTTGCAGCCGAATGATGGGGTCCCTTCATAAATATGCGAAGCAGTTTCATAGGGACAATATCATCATGGTATCCCATGGAGCCTCTATCAATGCGGTGCTGTCCGTCTTAAGTAACGGAACAACAGGCACAGGGAAGATCATCCTTAAGAATACCTGCATCAATATCCTGCATTATGAACAAGGACGTTTCCGGCTGGGGGAGTATAATCTGACTGCAGAGGAATATCAGACGATCCATAAAAAATCGATATCGGAATAGAATTTCCGAAATTGAAACCTTCTTACAGTAGTTTTCGTCTAATTGACAGTAGATGGGAACTACTTTATTTATGGAAGGGAGAAGGTTATGAATAGAAGAATAGTGGCAGTAGGCCTAAGCATATTGGTTCTGGCCGGAGCTTTCACAGGCTGCAGCAGAACAGTCGACGATACAATCAAACCGATGAATAGCACGAAATTAAGCAAGGAAGCTGAAAAGAATATAATTTTGAAGGATGGGCTATCAGCGGAGTATATCTCCGGACAGAAGAACTTTGACTTTCAGTTATTTGGTAAAATGAAGGGAGATGAAAATGTCTTTCTTTCCCCTTACAGCATCTCTTCGGCATTGTCCATGCTTTATAACGGGGCAGAGGGCAACACCCGCATGGAGTTGGCCAAACTGCTCGGATATCAGCTGTTACCCGGATATGCGGAGAACTATTCATCGGAAAGTAATCAACAAATGAACGCACAAAATAAGTATTTATTGGATACCTTACAGAAGGCTGATCCGAAGGTTAAGCTAGCTTTCGCAAATTCGATCTGGCTGGCAAAGGGAGAGCAGTTTGCGGACAGTATCGATCAGTCTTTACTGGAACCGGTACGTAATTATTATAACGGTGATATTTTTTCGGTTGACTTTACCGGGGAAGGAACCTTAAAACAGGTAAATAGCTGGGTATCTGATCATACGGACTCTATGATCGATCCGTTTCTTCAGCAGTTTTCTTCTCCTGAGGCAATGCGGATTCTATTGATCAATGCAATCTATTTCAATGGAAAATGGAGTACGCCTTTCTCCCCTGACGATACGACTAAGGCGACCTTCCGGGGATTACATTCTGATGCAGAAGTAGATGAGATGTATCTGTATGGCGGTGAATACCGCTATTATACCGCGAAAGGTCTGCAGGGACTGGAGCTTCCTTACGGAAACGGAGAGCTGGTCATGGATATACTGCTTCCGGAGAATAAGGACCAATCCGGTATAAGAGAAACTTATGACAAACTGAAGACTGATGAGGTGGATGACTTCCTGCAGCACCTGGATAAAGTATATCCGGTGGAGATCAGTAAAATCGGATTACCGAAGTTCACAATGGAATATGGGACCGTAGAACTGAAGGAGATTCTTGCCGAGCTCGGAATGAAGGATGCTTTTGATAAAGAAAAGGCAGACTTTAGTCTGATGGGAGATAATCTTTTCGTAAGCTCTGTCGTCCATAAAGCAAAAATTGAAGTAGAAGAATGGGGAACCAAAGCCTCTGCAGCTACCGGAATTTCTGTAGAAACCACGTCTGCATTAATCTCAGATCCGTTGGAATTTATTGTGGATGTCCCCTTCCTCTTCCTGATCCGGGATAAGCAGACGGATACGATTCTTTTTATGGGGCAGATCAATACACTGTAAAATTCCTATGAATAAGTGATACTGGACTCCTGTGTCTGGGCAAGATTGCCGGGTACAGGAGTTTTTTGGGATGCAAAGAGCAGCCAGCTGACACTTTATTCTATCCGTGGAATACTTTTTATGATTTGTATAAAACTGGTTGACATGCTTAGGGTATAGTGCTACAATATAGCTTCGTTGTAAAATATTTACCGCGGGTTTTCTTGGCAAAATCCAAGGAAAAAAGTGTACCCAACGGGTACGTGGCTACCCATAGGATATGCCGTCGCTTGGCAAGATATTTGAAAAAATATTACTACCAGGAGGAACAATATGATTGAAGTTGAACACATCTCTAAGACCTTCAAGGTCAGCCGGCGTAATGCCGGATTTTCTGAAGCATTCAAAGCTCTGTTTCATAAACAGCAGGAATGCATCAAAGCACTCGACGATATTTCCTTTACCATAAGGGAAGGAGAGATGGTCGGGTATATCGGTCCGAACGGTGCAGGCAAAAGCAGTACCATCAAGATGTTAGCCGGGATATTGACACCGGATGACGGACGCTGCCTCATCAACGGAAAAGTTCCATGGAAAGAAAGAACTGCACATGTGAAAGACATCGGCGTTGTCTTCGGACAGCGTTCTCAGCTGTGGTGGGATGTTCCGGTCATTGATTCCTTTGAGCTGCTTCGGGATATCTATCAGATACCACCGATCACTTATCAGCACAATCTTGAGGAATTAGTCACCTTACTTAAGCTGGAGCAGCTGATCAGGACTCCGGCAAGACAACTGTCCCTTGGACAGAGGATGCGCTGTGAGCTTGCGGCTTCGCTGCTGCACAGTCCCAAGATATTATTTCTGGACGAACCGACCATAGGGTTGGACGCAGTATCAAAACTGGCGGTCAGGGATTTTATCCTGGAACAGAACCGCTGTCATAAGACAACAGTCATCCTGACGACCCATGATATGCAGGATATCGAGACACTGACCAGCAGGATCATCTTGATCGGAAAAGGAAGGATCCTGATGGACGGGAATCTGAATGATATCCGAAAGCAATTTGCTGCCAGTAAACGGCTGACAGTCGAACATAGCGGAGGAGAAATTGAGCTTTGCAATGGAATGACTCCGGTATCAATCGACAGTGGGTCAGTAGTCATTGATATTGATCTGAATCAGTTGACTGTTTCCGATGCGATGTCTTATATCTCAAAGCAGGTGGACGTGACGGATATCTCGGTAGATTCACCCTCAATTGATGAGGTCGTTGCTAAGCTGTATCAGCAGTATCAGATTTTATAAAGCTCCGGATACCCACTCTTTATCAAAAGAGAGGGGAATTGTCACGCCCATTTTTAAGGTAAGAGAGGACGAAACGATGTTAAATATAATAAAATACTGGTCCTTCTTTCGTATGCGCTTTATTGCCGGTTTGCAATACCGCGCAGCAGCGATTGCAGGGATATCCACCCAGTTTATCTGGGGAGGTATGTCAATCCTGATGTATAAAGCCTTTTATGAGGTCAATTCGGGGGCCTTTCCGATGACCTTTCAGGCTCTGGCCTCCTACTTATGGCTGCAGCAAGCTTTTCTGGCTTTTTTCACCGTCTGGATCTTTGAAAATGAAATCTTCCGAACAATCACAGAAGGTGGGATTGCCTATGAATTATGCAGGCCCTTTGATATTTATGATATGTGGTTTACCCGGAGTATGGCGAACAGGCTGTCCAAGACTGTACTTAGATGTCTGCCGATCTTAATCTTTGCCGGCTTTTTACCTGAGCCCTATGGCATTCGGCCTCCTGCAGATTTGATAACTCTTTTATGGTTTTTACTAACCTCTGTGCTGGGGTTTCTCGTGGTGGTGGCCTTTTGCATGCTTGTCTATATTACTACCTTTTTCACCTATTCTCCAATTGGTGTTCGGATGGTGGCAGTATCCGTCGTAGAATTTTTTGCAGGGATGGTGATACCAATCCCTTTTCTTCCGGATGGGATAAGACAGGTAGTGGAGCTTCTCCCCTTTGCTGCAATGCAGAATGTGCCGCTTCGGATCTATTCGGGGGACATCAAGGGAATAGAAGTACTTTGGAAGGTTGGACTTCAGCTTTTCTGGCTTATTATTTTAGTCTGGTTAGGAAAAAGAATCGTTGCATTGGCACTTCGGAGAGCCGTAGTGCAGGGGGGTTAAGTTGACAAGGAGGTTACAATGAGTCTTTATCTGAAATTTTTAGGGATACACTTAAAATCAGCCATGCAGTATAAGGTTTCCTTCTTGCTGACTGCGATCGGCCAATTTCTGGTTTCCTTCAATGTGTTTTTAGGGATTTTATTTATGTTTGACCGATTCCATGAGGTCAAGGGCTATCGGCTTTCTGAGGTGCTGCTGTGTTATTCCATTGTTTTAATCAGTTTTTCCATCGCGGAAATGTTCTTTCGGGGATTTGATTTATTTTCGGAAACGATCAGCAACGGAGAATTTGACAGAATTCTGCTGCGGCCCAGAAGCATTATTCTTCTTGTCGCCTCCGGGAAGATGGAATTTTCCCGCTTTGGAAGAATACTTCAGGCAATTGTCATGCTCATCTACGGAGTGGCAGAATCAAGAATTCCCTGGAATGTAGGAAAGATCATTACACTGGTATTGATGATCGCAGGCGGAACCGTAATCTTTAGCTGCCTTTTCATCGTCTATGCCGGTATCTGCTTTTTTACAATCGAGGGTCTTGAGTTTATGAATATCCTGACAGACGGTGCCAGGGAGCATGGGAGATATCCGCTCGATATCTATGGGAAAGGGGTGCTTCGGTTCTGTACCTTTCTGGTACCCTACGCCTTATTTCAATATTATCCGTTTCTCTATCTGATCGGGAGAGTAACAGACTGGTATTATATGCTGCTGCCAATCGTAGGCTGCCTGTTTATCCTTCCCTGTATGCTATTCTGGCGCTTTGGGGTAAGTCATTATCATTCAACGGGATCGTGAGAAGAAAAGATATCATAGGAGCTTAGACAGATCAAGATATGATTCCCGGTAGAGATTTAGATAAAAAAATAGCCGTCGGAGCTTCCGACAGCGCACTGGGTTTTTATGACACACTTCAGTATGCATCATAACACACCGGAAAGAAAAAGTCTAGTAATATTTTTATTTCCTTGTAAGATGGAATAGGAACAGACGGAACTAAAAGAAACGATAGGAGGCTGTCATGCAGAAAACACAGAATAGTCAAGTAACAGAAAAGCAAAGCGGCTTGGAGAGAAGATTGGAAGAACAGCATCTGGAGCAGTGCATCAGTGTAATCGACAGTAATATAGAAGAATATGCCAGTGAGTTCAAAGAAGTCAGTGCAGAGACGAAGGAGCTATACGATAATTACCGGTCTGATAATCCGGAGCTTCATAATGACCTGGTTATTGGGCTGGATCGGAAATCCCTGATTGAACGGACCCTGAATAAGAATCTTCTTGCAAGAAGAAAACCCTATTTTGGTAGAATCGATTATCGGGAAACAGGTGACAATTCAAGTTATTCTTTATATCTTGGGAAAAACGGTATTCGAAAGAACATCACAGAGAACATGATCATTGACTGGCGGGCGCCGATCTCCAGTGTCTATTACGACAGTGACATCGGAAGAAGCTCCTATCCGACACCGGTGGGGGAACGCATCGAAATCGATCTCTTTTTAAAGCGTACCTATGAGATTGAGGACAGTAAGCTGATCGAATTTTATGATTCAGATGTGGTAGCCAATGATGAATTCCTGACGAAATACTTGAGCAAGAACAAAGAGGTGGTACTGGGTGAAATTATTGCCACCATCCAGAAGGAACAGAATGAGATCATCCGTGACAGCCCCTGGCACAGCGTCATCGTGCAGGGTGTGGCCGGCAGCGGAAAGACCACGGTTGCGATGCACCGTATCTCATATATCCTATATAATTATAAGGATAAATTCCGACCCGATGAGTTCTTTATCATCGGCAGCAATAAGATGCTTTTGAATTACATCACCGGGGTTCTCCCCAATTTGGATGTCTACAATGTCAATCAGATGACGATGGAGGAGTTTCTGCTGCTGCTTCTGGATAAAGACTTTGATCCGAAAAAGGGAAAATATCGGCTTGCTAACAGCTTCTTAAAGCTGGAGACAGTTCAGGAGACAGAAGATAGCTCAGAACGGAAGCAATTCAAGGGCTCCATCCATTTTATCAATGCGTTGATAGAATTTATGAAGCAGTACGAGGTGGCTGCGGTCACCACGGATTCCGTGGAATACGGTAATCAGATCCTCTATTCTAAGGAGGAGATCCTTTATTTTATGGATTTCTTCGCAGAGCTGCCGCTGCAGGAGAAGATCGATCTGCTGAATAAACGGCTTACTTATAAGATTGCATCAGTAAACGAAGAGAACGATAGACGTCGGGAGGAGATCCGGGCTGAGGTTAATAAATACAAGAATTATTTCGGCAGCAGGAATAAGAAATACAATCTGATGGAAATCTATCTGGAATTCCTGGAGGACTTAAGGGCGAACCGCACCTGTTATCTGGAGAAAGGAATTAATGTACCCGGTGAAAGCGTCCTCCGGCTGATCCTGTCGGAGCTTTCGGATAGGAGCCTGGATATCTATGATCTGGGCATGCTGAATTATATTAAACGTCGGATCAGGATGACGAAGGACTACGAATATGTCAGCCATATCGTCATTGATGAAGCGCAGGACTTTGGTGTCTTACTGTTCAGAATCTTTCGTCAGCTATTCAAAAATTGTACTTATACGATCATGGGTGACATCTCCCAGAATATTTATTATGATACCGGAATGAACGACTGGGAGGATCTGAAGCAGGAGGTATTCTTACCAGAGAAGGACCGTTTCTATGTACTGGCCAAGAGTTACCGAAACACAGTGGAAATCTCGGATTTCGCCAGCCGGGTCCTCCGAAAATGCTCCTTCAAGACCTATGAGATCGAACCGATCATCCGCCATGGGAAGGAGGTCCTGATAACAAGTGTAGGAAGTGAAGAACAGATGACAGCCAAGGCAGTGGAAACGATCCATTCCATCAGGGAGGGAGGTTACGATACAGTGGCAATTATCTGCAGAACCATTGAGGAGACTCTGAAGGTGAAAGAACTGCTAAAGCCTCATCTGGAGCTGGAACATCTGGAGGGTAATATCGAAGAGATGTCCTTTACCAGCGGGAACATGGTGCTTCCGATCCATATGACCAAGGGCTTGGAATTTGATGCGGTTATCCTCTGGAATCCGGACGAACGAAGCTACCGTACCAACGATGAGGATGCCAAGCTGTTGTACGTAGCAATCACCCGGGCAATGCATGAGCTGCATATTATCTATAAGGATGAGCTGACGGGGTTGCTGCAATAATAAGCAAAGCTGATATCAAATAACAGATATTTGTTATTGTAATAACTTAAGTTAAATGATGAAAGGGGCTTTTACTAAATGGAAGAAAATTCATCTATGAAGCGAAAGCCCCTTGCTTTTTTTACCTGCTAGATATAAAAAAATGCATCAGAGCCCTTAGGTTATCTTAATGTCCGAATTTAACATGAAATTAGATAAATTTACGGAAGGAACCCTTGACAAAACGAGCTCGAATGAATATAATAAAAAAGTACTTTTGATGGGATCTTAGCTCAGCTGGGAGAGCATCTGCCTTACAAGCAGAGGGTCATAGGTTCGAGCCCTATAGGTCCCATTTTTATGCAAAAGATAAAGAATAATATATGGCGAAGTAGCTCAGCTGGCGAGAGCATGCGGTTCATACCCGCAGTGTCGGCGGTTCAAATCCGTCCTTCGCTACGAAAGAATGTGTTGCAGTATCCGATTTGGGTGGGCAGCACATTTTTGTTATCCGAAAGAAAAAAGCAGATGTTTTAATATCAGATCAAGCGGCGATCAGCCCGGAAAGGAGTTATTATGAAAGAGATTGAAAACAGACGAAGCGTAAGAAAGTACAGTGACAAGAAGCTTGAACAGGAAAAACTGCTGCAGGTATTGGAGAGTGCCAGATTAGCTCCGTCAGGCAGCAATACACAGCCTTGGAATTTCATCATTGTAGAGGCAAAGGAGACCAAGGAGAGAATTGTCCAAGTAGATCATAACCAGCAGTGGATGATGACAGCTCCCGTCTTTATCGTATGTGTCGCAGACATGGCCTGTCGTGTCGGCACCGGACCGGAGCTCTATATTGACGAAACAAGCTCAGAACCGGAACTGAAGCAAATCATCAGGGATACTGCAGTAGCGATTGAACATATTCTGCTGGAAGCAGAAAGCTTAGGTCTGGCTACCTGCTGGACCGGTTGGTATGAGCAGAAGGAGCTGCGACCAATCTTGAATATACCGGGGGACCAATATGTCTGCGGGGTCATCACGATCGGTTATGCGGAGGAAAGTCCTGCACAAAGACCCAGAAGAAGACTGGAAGATATGATCCGGTATGAAAAGTGGTCGTAAAATTTGATTGAAATCACATTTTCCGGAACCTTGACATGATAAAATTATGCGGAATACGAAATGTCGGACATGCTTAAAAAGAAAGGATACACAGGATGAGCAACTATTCAGGCCCCAAGGCACTGACAGAATATATCTTATACCAAAGCAGACATAAAGCGAATAAAACCTTCCCCATCCTTCTCGTGCAGGGAATTTTAGCGGGTGTATACATATCCATCGGAGCAATCGGTTATCTGAAGCTGGTTGCCGGAATTGCTGTACCCGGACTGGGAAGCTTCCTTGGTGCTGCTGTCTTCCCGGTCGGAATTATCGCAGTTCTTTTCATGCAGGCGGAGCTGTTCACCAGCGATACGATGGTAATGGTGGCTGTCTATTCCGGTCATACGAAGCTGCATAAAATCTTCCGGATCTTATTCCTGATCCTGGTCGCGAATTTGATCGGCGCTGTATTTGTAGCTATTCTATCAAAATATGCCGGGCTCTTTGATGACAAGGCAGTTGCGATGATTATGGAAAAGGCAGTACATAAGGTTCACATGCCGGTAGGAAAGCTATTGGCCAGCAGTATCCTTTGCAATATCATCGTGTGCACCGGTGTCTGTCTTGCTTACAGCTGTAAGGAGGAAATCAGTAAAATTGTATTAGTATGGCTCACGATTACGGTATTCGTACTCAGCCAGACCGAGCACGTAGTTGCCAATATGTATTATCTCTTTATCGCATATTTCAGCGGTACCGGTATCAAACTAACTGAAATCCTATATAATCTCTCGGTTGCGGCCATCGGTAATTTTATCGGCGGAGGGATTTTGGTCTCCGGAGCCAATTATCTCCTGGCCTTTCGGGATATAGAGAAAAAGAATACTCCCGAGCGGAACCGTGAGGAAATACAATAGACTATTTTTCCTTTCTATACTATAATTCAGGTATCAGATCAAAGAAAGCGAATCATATGGAGTGTAGGGCCGGAACGGCTTTAGCGGGGTGGCTGACGCATGGATCAGAATAATAAAGTTACAGTCCGACAGGAAAATAAAGAAGCGATATCCATGGATTGCAGAGAGCAGGAGACCTTGCTGGAAGCTTTCATCAGGCATGGGCTTCTTTGCCGTGCCGATTGCGGAGGAAGGGGCACCTGCGGAAAATGCAGGATCAAAGTATCTGATGGAGCGCTGCGAATTACGATACAGGATAGGAAGGTCTTCTCCAAGGATGAATTGGAGGAGGGTTATCGCCTTGCCTGCAGGGCTATTCCGGAAAAGGATCTGTCCATTACCCTTTGTAATCCGCCGGAAGAGCAAATGAAGGCTGTAACAGAGAATTGTAAGGAAGCCAATCATGAAAAATCTATCTTAAAACATGGAGAGAATCAAGAAGAGTATTGTATAGGTATTGACTTGGGGACCACAACGATAGCCTTTCGGTTATCAGACCTGCAGAATCGAGCTGCGCTTAGTACCCATACTCTTGTTAATCCGCAGAGAATATACGGCACGGACGTCATCTCGAGAATCAAAGCTTCGGTGGATGGTAAGAAGAAAGAGCTACAATCTGTGATACAAGATGCACTGTTCCAGGGGATACAGGAAGTCATCATAAAGGCCGGGGTTCAACCTGAAGCAGTGACACAGCTGGTGATCGCAGGGAATACCACGATGATCCATCTTCTGCTCGGATATTCCTGCGAGACCCTGGGGGTCTATCCTTTTACCCCGGTGAATAAGAATACGCATCAGTTAAGCTTTGAGGAATTATTCGCAGGATACGAAGCTGCTTTCAACCATAGCGATAATGGCAGAACCGGCAGCAGGGAATTACTGAATCGAACGAAGGAGGTTCCTGTTATTATCCTTCCGGGGATATCCGCTTTTGTCGGCGGAGATATCGTCGCAGGTCTGGCTGTCTGTGGATTTCATACCTCTGACACCATCAGTCTGTTGATAGACTTCGGAACGAATGGAGAGCTTGCGCTGGGGAACAAAGACAGGATACTGGTTGCATCTGCGGCAGCAGGACCAGCCTTCGAGGGAGGCAATATCTCCTGCGGAGTGGGCAGCATTCCTGGGGCAATCAGTCATTTCTCGTTGGAAGGGGATCATTGCTCCTATGAGACGATTGATGCACAGGCTCCGACTGGCATCTGCGGTACCGGAGTCATCGAACTGATCTCAGAACTATTGAGGAATGGGATCATAGATGAAACCGGCCTCTTGTGTGAGCAATATTTTACCACAGGTTATCCCGTCAAGTATCTGGGTGAGACGGTCCTGTCTTTTCAGCAGAAGGATATCAGGGAGCTTCAGCTTGCGAAGGCGGCAGTCCGAGCAGGGTTGGAAGTCCTGCTGAAAAACTATGGAATTACTTATGATCAGGTGGACAGGGTCTATCTGGCAGGTGGCTTCGGTTTCTATCTGGATGTGGGCAGGGCTGTCAGAATCGGACTTCTGCCAAAGGAATTCGGGGATAAGGTATTTACGATCGGGAACAGCTCCCTTGCAGGAGCGGAGCAGGCTGCCTTCAACAGAGAAACCATCGCATTTCTAGAGAAGTTGGCAGAGAAGGCAGTGGAGATTCCTTTATCCTTGGATCCGGATTTTAATGACCTGTATCTGGAGCACATGTCATTTTAATTGATTTTATAGAATAATAGGATATAATCTTTATAGAACCTGGGAAAGGTTAACAATAAGGAGGTTTACCATGAGGATAGGAACAGGTTATGATGTTCATAAGCTGGTTGAAGATAGAGCATTGATTCTTGGTGGGGTGAATATTCCATATGAGAAGGGGCTGCTGGGTCATTCGGATGCGGATGTACTGCTGCATGCCATTATGGACGCATTGCTGGGGGCTGCAGCTTTGGGAGACATCGGTAAGCATTTCCCGGACAGTGATCCGGCATACAAGGGGATATCCAGCATCAAGCTGTTACAATCCGTAAGACAGCTGATCGAAGAGAAGTTGTATGTGATCGAGAATATTGATGCTACCATCATTGCGCAGAAACCGAAGCTGGCAGGTTACATCCCGGAGATGATCAAGAATATTGCAGAAGCCCTTGGAATTGAAGAGGATAGGGTCAATATTAAAGCAACCACAGAGGAGGGCTTAGGCTTTACCGGGGCAGGACTTGGAATTGCTTCCAATGCGGTCTGTCTGATTGAGTCCATCTCGAATTACCAGTTCGATGTTACCCCGAGAGGCGTAAACAGCAGTTCCTGCGAAGGCTGCAGCGGTTGTCAGCGACAGTAAAATTATGATTGACAAAAACGGTGGTAATGCATACAATAAGCAATATAAACGTAAAAGCAACGAACGGAAAAGTAGCATGTAACGTCGTAACAGAGAGGGAATGTCACCGGCTGAAAGCATTCCTTAGGATTTTATATGTGAAGTGCATCCGGGAGCTGGTTCGGTGAAGCATAAGCATAGCCGGGCTCGGTAACAGCCGTTATCTGTATCAAGGTGCATACCGTTGTCTGATGGTGTGCAAATAGAGTGGAACCGCGAGTATTCACCGCCTCTATATCGGAGGCGGTGTTTTTGATTCTATCAAAGGGGGATCATACGATGGGAGCAATCAAGTATATCAAAGAGGAAATGCAGATTATCAAAGAGAGAGACCCTGCAATCAAGACACCGTTGGAAGTGTTTTTATATCCAAGCTTCCGGGCGATTATCCGCTATCGGATTGCACATTTCCTTTACCTCCATAAGCACTATTTTCTTGCCAGATGGTATTCCCAACGGACTGTCAGAAAGACAGGAATTGAGATACATCCCGGAGCAACCATAGGCAGGGGATTGTTCATTGATCATGGGCATGGTGTGGTCATTGGTGAGACCGCAGTGGTCGGGGATAATGTAACCCTGTATCAGGGTGTCACACTCGGGGGTACCGGAAAGGAGCACGGAAAGAGACATCCTACCGTAGGGAATAATGTCATGATCAGTGCAGGTGCTAAAATACTCGGTTCCTTTACCATAGGGGAAAATTCCAAGATCGGAGCAGGTTCCGTTGTACTGTCCGAAGTACCGCCGAATTCCACAGTAGTAGGTGTACCCGGCAGGGTGGTTAAGATGAACAATGTCCGTGTTCCGCGAGAGGATCTGGATCAGGTACATCTGCCCGATCCGGTACAGAAGGAGCTGGCCTGTCTGCAGAATGAGAATATCTGTCTGAGGACGGAGCTGAAACGTCTTTGCGGTAAGCTGGAGGAATATGAGAAGAAGCTGGAAGGGAATAAAGCTGATAAGAAAGAGGAAGTATTAATAAGTAACAGAAAGAATTAAGAAGCTCAGAGTAAGGATGAAAATAATATATTGATTAATAACTAAAAAGGAGGAAATCCTCCTGATAACTGAGAAATACAGTCAAATAGTATAAAACAGATACAGGAGGATGCGAAACATGAAAATTTATAATACACTGACACAGAAAAAAGATGAGTTCGTGCCAATCGAACCGGGGAAGGTCAGAATGTACGTCTGCGGACCGACGGTCTATAACTATATCCATATCGGGAATGCGAGACCGGCGATTATCTTTGATTCCTTTCGACGATACCTTGAGTATCTCGGCTATCAGGTGAATTTTGTCACTAACTTTACCGATGTAGACGACAAAATCATCAAGAAGGCCAATGAGGAAGGGGTAAGCCCGTCAGAGATATCCGAACGTTATATCAAAGAGTTCCGTAAGGATGCGGATGCATTAAATGTTCGGGAAGCTACTGTGCATCCCAAGGCTACCGAAGAAATCGGCGGCATGATTGAGATGATTGATACCCTGATCAAGAAGGGGCATGCATACGAGAAGAACGGAACCGTTTATTATAGAACCAGAAGCTTCGCGGAATACGGTAAGCTCTCTAAGAAAAAGGTAGATGACCTTGAAGCCGGTGCCCGCATCGCAGTCAGCGATGAAAAAGAGGACCCGATGGACTTCGTGCTCTGGAAACCGAAGAAGGAGGGAGAACCCTTCTGGCCGTCTCCCTGGAGTGACGGACGTCCCGGTTGGCATATCGAGTGTTCGGTCATGAGTAAAAAATATCTCGGAGAACAGATTGATATCCATGCAGGAGGAGAGGATCTGGTGTTCCCTCACCATGAAAACGAAATCGCACAGAGTGAGGCAGCCAATGGCAAGGAATTTGCACATTACTGGATGCACAACGGGTTTTTAAATATTGATAATAAGAAGATGTCCAAATCTGAGGGTAACTTCTTCACGGTTCGTGAAATCTGCGAGCAGTATGACCCCCAGGTAGTACGCTTCTTTATGTTGAATTCCCATTACCGCAGCCCCCTGAATTTTAGCCGTGAGTTGATGGAGGCAGCAAAGAATTCTCTCGCCAGAATCCTGACC
>JAEZLY010000206.1 GCA_023414985.1 Bacillota bacterium
ATTCATATCGATGAAGATATTCACACCCTGCTCTGCCAGCCTGCTTAGTAATTCTTCGGCAGCAGCCTTGTCCCGATAAGTGAAGCCGGACAGATAGATTGTCCGGTAAGTACGTAGCTCCTCAAAGCCGTAATCATTGATATCCGTTTTTGAACCTTCTTCAAAACCGGGAAAGATCATGGCAATTCCGGAAGCAGCTTCTCCGATGGCGATGGCCTGGTACTCGGAACGTACACCGAATTGTGCCGGAGTATCCTTGTGGAACAATATGCTTGTTCCGTCATTTTTGACCGGGACATAACCGGATAAACTTGCTGCATCTATGAGCCGTTCCAGATCCTTCGTTTTTTCCTTCAGATTATCAATCGGGATCAGTACGGTATCGTTACCTAGTTCTAAGGCTCTGTCAAATAGATAGACATACCAGCCATATTCCACGGAAGCATTTAATCGAACAATATTGGATGCGGTTGCAGCACCTTCCCAGCCGGCACCGAAGGTAAAGTTTACCGGATTTCCAACCCCCGTAATGTAATAAGGAGCAAAGGAACCGTATTCGCTTAAGTCCATCAAAGCCATTCGTTGTCTGGTGATATCCTTTGCATCGGTAATCAGGGCTTCCTCCGCGCGTTTGTCTAGGTTCGCCTGTGCACTCTCCAGCCTGTATTCGGGCGGAAAGTAGATATTCTTAATTGAGGTAGAGCAATCTGCCACAAGCAGTAAAACCAGCAGTACAACAGCCCATTTCTTCAGCTGTTTCCACAAGAGGAAGGAGACCATAGCAGCTGCCAAACCGATCGGTATGAAACGGATCATCCATAAAAATTGGCTGAAGGGCAGCTTGGCAAATAACTCATAGACTGATTTGGTGGTACATACAAGTAAGACCACAGCTGTAATAAAGCCTGCCTTCGCCTCCTTCGGTCCGCAGAGCATTCCAAGGATACAAAGCAAAAATACGGATAAACCAAAGTAAAAGGATAGCATGTCACCATTGATCCTGGTAAACGGATTTAAGGATACAAAGGCACTTTCAAAAAAGAACTTCATTACCTGATTTGTAGAGGAACCGGAGGCTGCTCCTCCGATCAGTGCAGGTACTACCCAGAGACCGGCAAGAAATACACCGGATATACTTGCTCCCAGTGCACATAAGGAGCTGCGCAGGGTATGATTCAAAGAGGTATGAAATACAACAAAAATCAGGATCGACGCAATCAGCATCAGCGTGATACCCAGATGACACAGAGTAATCAGCGAAGTAATCAGGACCAACGGAACGATGGCAGACTTCTTTTTTTCTGCCATTACCCTCCATAGGAAAAAGAAGAAGAAGGGCAGCAGGGCATTGATTACACCTCTCGGGAGGTTACCCTCCAATATGACGACTCTTGTATTTTCCGGCATGTAGAACCAGAGAAGCCCGATGATCACGGATAACCCGATGCGACGATAGGTGATACCCCAGAGAAGCCAGCCGCAGCCCCCGAGTACGATCAGAGCACCGAGAAACAGGATATAGGTATCCAATATGCCGCTCTGAAGGATCCATTCCAACCCTGCCAGAATATATAGGGGCAGAGGGCCCCAATATCGCATGATTTCCACACCGTTGTACCAGGTTCCATCATACAGGGGAAACCAGTTTCCCTGCTGGATGTTTTTCAAAAGCAGATCTCCCCGGTACAGATGACAAAAGGTATCGGAGCCCTGAGGATATCTGCCGCTGTCCTTTACGATAACCATGGTAATCGCAGCCAATGCCACAAAACAGCTAAGACCAAGGATGCACTTCAACATGACTAGAAAGACATTGGGTCTCCGGGCTGGTTGCCGGAAGGCAGCAGCCGGTGCAGGATCCGTCTCATCCTCTATGGCCAATGCGGCTTCGATTAAGCTTTCTTCATTAGTCGCTTCCTCTGCCGCTGCTGCGGTCAAAAGTGCGGCTTCTTCATAGGGTTCATCAGGTTTGGTCTCCTCGAACTCCTCCTCCAACTGAATAATAGGGATACAGTCCATAGAGATATCGCTGATCACATTCACGGTACTATCCAGCCTCTGATAGGAGACAGAATATACCCTGATGGGATTTTCATAGATCGACAGCTTAATAAGCTCATAGCCAAGCTGCAGGATCAGTTCATGGAGAGCATCCATCAAGGTAGTTCCGATGCCCTCAATCGTGGTCTCTTTCCCTTCAAATAAATCAGACCTACTTAACTGCATTCCCTGAAGAGGCGCGAGCCAATCCTGAACAGCCTTTTCTACTGCAAAATTATCATCGCTACGACTGCCTGTATGAATGAACAGGGTTATCGTAAAGTTATGAAAATGGATATTCTCATCGTTGTTATTCAGATTAGAATGGGCTGCGTATAATCCGAATCGATATTTATAGCCGCAAAAGCTTCCGAAAGCCTGTTCTTTTGCTAGAGGGACCGATTCCAAAGCTGTTTCAGCAGTTACACCGTTTCCCGGTTGGTCAGTATGTATCGGTTGAATAATCTCAACAGTATCCGGTTCCAGGCCGAATTGCTTCAGAAGCGTTAACAGTTGTTTTTTAATTTGATCCGCCGGATATCTGTTATTAACCAGAACTGTGATTCTATCTGCATGACGAAGCCACATACCATCTGTTTTATGGTTCTCATTCCAGGCTTGATCAAGGGCACCCAGATAAATGCTCATAAGCAGTGGAGAGATCAATAAGCTTTTATCAATCCCAACCTGACTGTCTGTGGTATCCGCCTCATAAATCGTTCCGGAACTGATCCAAGACTTAAGCAGATTCAATACTTCCTGATCACCGATTTTCTGTTCTATCAAATTCAGGAGCATATCATGAGGGATGGAAGCGAAACAGGACTCAATGGATACGTTGATCCTGAAAGCATCCTTGAAACCGGGAGACTGAAGCAGGGCATCTGTCTTAGCCTGCAGCTGAAATTTGGACTTCACCACAGAAGGATCAGCATCAAAGTCAGCTTTAAAGATCGGGTATAGTACATTCTTTACGGCCGTCATTGTAATACGATTCTTTATTTCCCTTAACTCTGTATCCGGCTTTTCCTGAGCAGCGAGCTTAATTCTGTATAATTCGAACTGAAGCTCCGAGTGCAGCTCCTGCAGCAGGTTTCCTATCCCATAAGCTGCAGCACTCTCCAGGGCATCAGCGGTAAGCCGGTTAGCTCTTTTCACCTGTAACCAGGCTTCCTCAAGCATATCAGAGGAATATATTTTTTCATAAAGATTGAGAAATGTATAGGAACCCTTCCGAGCAAATTCATATAGGCTGTTTTGCATATGTCGTCTCTTTAGAACGTTATTATATTTTGCAACCATTACAATTTGCCTCCGAAATCATCCTAATGAAATAAAAATACTATGCTAAAGTTAATCCATTTCGAATTGAGCCTTTCTTCCTAAAAAGTAACAAGCATTTTCAAAAATCGACGTAGGTACATTATACTACATAATAGGCTATTATTACTAGACAATTTTGTTTTTATTTGCAACCAATTATGCCAGATTATGAGTAATTATGCTCATAGGAATACGTGGATACAGATGATGTCGTTTTTTGTATACTTTCATTGAAAAATAAGATATAATTATTACCATTGACAGGAAATAATTTGACTAATTAATACCGGACGGAGGTTACGATTTTGGACAAATTTAAAATCAGTCTTTATGAATTGCTGAAAAGTATCTCAGGAGCTCAGGATCTGGTGTCACCGCTTCTTTCTAATCATCATCAGCAGGTGGCATATCTTTCCTACAGACTGGCCTGCGGAATGAATCTGCCTTTTCAGGAGCAGATTGATATCTTTATCGCAGGTTTGGTACATGATATCGGAGCACTTTCTAAGAATGAACGGCTTGAAATTATAGAGGAAGAGACTGCAAATTCAAATCATCATGCGTTTCTTGGGGCAAAATTACTTGGGAGTTTTAATCCCTTGCAGAGACCTGCGGGAATCATTAAGTATCACCATCTGCCCTGGGATTATGGCAAGGGAAGACAGTTTAAGACAGAAACCGTACCCTATGGCAGTCACGTGGTTCATCTGGCAGACCGCGTCTGTGCCATGCTAAAGATGGATCACAGTATCTTGTCACAAATACCCTGGATGCTGGAGAAAATCCAATCAGAAAGCGGACAGAGCTTTGAACCGGGAATTGTGCAGACCTTATCCGGTTTATGCCGATATGAATACATATGGTTTGACCTGATTTCAGATTCACCGATTGAAAAGATTAACACGGATCTGTTTCATATCATTGAATTGGAAATGAACGATATCGTAGATCTATCAAGGGTGTTTTCTCAGATCATCGACTTCAGGAGCAACTTTACTGCGAGGCATTCCGCAGGGGTGGCTGTAACTGCCGAAAAATTATCCGAATTGGCCGGATTTTCGGTAACTGAACGCCAAATGATGCTGGTCGCCGGCTACCTTCATGATCTGGGAAAGCTATCCATTGATAACAGACTGTTAGAGAAGCCGTTCAAATTGGATCAGGATGAATATAATCTGATCCGTTCCCATTCCTATTACACCTACCAGCTTCTGAATAACATTCCGCAGTTTAAGCAAATCAGTGAATGGGCTTCCTTCCATCATGAGAGGCTCGACGGGAAAGGATATCCTTTTCACAGGAATGAAAGCAATCTTTCATACGGAGCGAGAATTATGGCGATTGCCGATGTATTCACGGCAATTACGGAGAACAGGCCGTATCGGGAAGGAATGAACGATAAACAGGCTATCCATGTACTGGAAGATATGGTAACCGACGGTGCGTTGGACGGAGTACTGGTAAGAACCTTAATAGAGAATTTCCAACTAATGAATGAACTTCGGGAGAAGTCTCAGACTGCCGCCCACAAAAGATATCGGGATTTTTTGCTTTCCTAATAAAATGGAAATAAAAGAATATTTTTTTGGAAGAAACTTCTACAATAATAATTGCATAATTAATCTGTGTAATTTATAATTATATTGTCGAATATTGTAACATTTGATTGGCTGATTCTTTATGCTGTTCCCGGAGGAATTATGAAGAAGGAAAGTATTCCCATGAAAGCTGTAATTTTTATATCCTTTATTTCAATTATGGCAATTACTTTCGGTGCGATTATTTTCATCGAATATGTGAATTGGAAAGCTTCGAAGGATGAGATGATCAAAGAACTGGAGCAGCAGACAGATGCGGAGATCAATAGCAGAATGGAAGCATTTATCAGCCTTCCGGAAGAGATTAATAATGAAAACTATCATTTGATTAAAAACAAAATAATCGATATCCATAATAAAGAAGAGCGTGAAATCTACTTTGCCGGAGTAATCAAAGCAAGCAGTGAGGAGGTCTACAGCTTCAGCTATGGAACAGAAGCCGGGGAATATTTTGGAGCGCGCAGAAACCCGGACAATGAGATTGAGGTCATGGAAAATACCACTGCTACCGACGGTCATACACGCTATTATTCGATTAATAAGGATATGACTGCGAATCAACTTGCGGAAGAAACAGGCCTATTTGATGCCCGCACCAGAGATTGGTATATCATAG
>JAEZLY010000230.1 GCA_023414985.1 Bacillota bacterium
ACTCGGGCGGTATATTTCTGTTGCACTAGCCTTGGAGTCACCTCCACCGGACGTTATCCGGCACTCTGCCCTATGAAGCCCGGACTTTCCTCACCTATAAAGGCGCGACCATCTGTGCTACTCACAGGTTGTATTCTATCATGCGGTGTGAAAAAAGTAAACAGCTAGTAATTGACAAAGGAACACAAAAACTTGTATAAGAAGCAGTTCTACCGGATACTTGCTGCCATTTATAGTGAAAGAACCCCGATGTCACTAAGACTTCTGAAAATATTTATCACAACCCGATAATCGGACAACTCGCCCCGTAACAGAGTAGGTTTTAATGAAGCTTTATTCGGTTGATGTTACGGTGCTCAGACAAGTCCGATTTTCGGGTTTTGCATATTTTCCGAAGCCTAAGTGACAGTACGGGAACCTTTCAGATATAAATGGCAGCAGGTATCCCGCAGAACTGCTTCCATTTAAGTATCATATAAGAATATTTCTTTTGTTTTTTGTGGAAGTATAGACGAAATAATTAAGAGGGAAAGAGGGGATTCTGAACCATACTTATTATTTAAGAAAATATTAAAGACTTACTTTCCTTTGTGTGGTATGATTAAGGCAAATTTAGGTACGGTTGGTATACGATACCGTGGGGATTTCATCCGGATATCGGAACTGGTAAGGAGGACATAATATGGAGCATTCGGAGATTTTAGTGGTAGATGATGATAAAGAGATTGCTGATCTGGTGGAGATTCATCTGGTCAGTGAAGGATACCATGTTCGGAAGGCGAACAGTGCGAGAGAAGGGCTTCAGATTCTGGAGAATGCAGATATCAAACTGGTGATACTGGATATTATGATGCCCGGTATGGATGGTTTGACGATGTGCAAGAAGATCAGGGAGACTTCTACCGTGCCAATTATCATGCTGAGCGCAAAATCTGCGGATTTAGATAAGATCATCGGGCTGGGAACCGGCGCAGATGATTATGTGATTAAGCCCTTCAATCCGTTGGAGCTGACAGCAAGGGTAAAGTCACAGCTGAGACGTTATACCAAATTCAACCCGAATTCTCATGATGAGAAGCAGGATAAGGAAATTATACTGGATCATCTGACCATCAATAAGGAAAATCATAAGGTGTCAGCCTATGGTAAGGATGTGAAGCTTACTCCGATCGAATTTGAGATCCTTTATCTTCTGGCCAGCAATGTGGGGAGGGTGTTCTCTACCGACGATATCTTCGAGCGGGTCTGGAATGAGAAGATGTATGAAGCAAATAACACAGTAATGGTTCATATCAGAAGAATCAGAGAAAAGATAGAGATGGATTCAAGCAATTCGCAGATTATAAAAACCGTATGGGGAGTAGGATATAAAATTGAAGAATAATATTTTCAAAAGCTTTCGTTTTGAAATTGTTCTATACAGTATATTGAGCCTTCTGTACATGCTTTTAACGATTGCGATGCTTCACATCGGCATCTACATCATACTTCATAAAAGTATACAGGAGCTGTCAGGAACCTCTGCGGTCATCATTACGATTGTAACGATTGCAGCGGGGATTGTGCTGTTCATAACCTACTTTCTGCTCCTGACGAAGAAATTCATTACCTATATCGATCAGATGATTGACGGCATCAATCAGATCTCCCAGGGGAATTTCGGCAACCGAATTGTCATCAGTAATGAAGATGAATTTGCAATGCTGGCAGGAAAGCTGAACCAGATGGCAGATGATATCAAGGCAATCATGGAAAATGAAAGAAGAAACGAATATGCGAAGAAGGAGCTGATCACGAGCGTGGCACATGATCTCCGAACTCCGCTGACCTCCATCATCGGTTATCTGGATCTGGTATCTTCCAAGGAACTGCCTCAGGAGACCCAGATGAAATATATCAAGATTGCTTACAGTAAGTCGAAGCGCCTAGAAAAACTGATCGAAGATCTGTTCACTTATACGAAATTTAACTTCGGTGAGGTGAAAGCAGAATTCACCGACGTTGATATTGTGAAGCTACTAAATCAGTTGGTTGATGAATTCTATCCGAGTTTTCAGGAAAATGATCTGGAATACGAATTTACCTCCTCTATTCCGGCTGCAGTAATCCATGCAGACGGCAATCTGCTTGCGAGAGCTTTCGCCAACCTGATCAGCAATGCAATCAAGTATGGAAGCAACGGCAAGAAAATCATATTGCATCTGTCTAAGCAGGAGCCTGGAATAGTGATCACCGTTACTAACTTTGGTGATGCCATACCGGAAGAGGACTTGGAGAGAATATTTACCCGTTTTTACCGGGTCGAATCCTCCAGATCAAGTGAAACCGGAGGCAGCGGGCTTGGGCTTGCGATTGCCCAGAGTATCGTAGAAATGCATGGCGGAAGGATTTACGCAAAGAGTAATGCAAATGAGACAGTGTTCACGGTGGAATTGAATCAAGAGACTGATAATATAAATTGAGCCATTGATGATCCGGATCAAGTCAGTGCCTTCCGGTGGCACCGGAAACACTTGCCGGAGTAATCAATGGCTTCAATTTACGAAACTATGAAAACGGAAGAAGAAAAATATAGTATTATTATAACACAAAAATTGGATAACGCTAGAAAAAAATATAAATTTAAATATTTGTTAACATCTTGTGGCCAACTAATCTAAAAATCCGGTTAAGTCTATGATCCGGAACACGGATTATGTTCCGGCTATATGCTCGTCCGCATAGGATACTAACTTCTTGGATATTCTTATTTTCTGAAATGCTGAAGCATAGGCTATCTCATCCATTCCCTCTATGAAATTCTCCGGGAAATTTTTGCTTAATCCCTTATTTCTTAATAAAAGAGCCGCCTTATTGTATGCAATGGCTGCCTCAGTCTCTGTGGAATAACGTCCGATCAGATAATCCCCATTTACATGAATCTTTGCCAGGTAGCAGGTCCGCCCCTTGATCAGTATTCGGGATACGCCGTGATATTGGTTGATAACTTCTATATTATGATAGCTGAAGTCGCTGTCATCGCCGTTGACGAAGATATAGTCCTTACCGGCTACGGCATAATTCTTGATGCCGTACCTTGAAAATATGCTGACCTGCATACCGTAATCTGATACGAAAAGATGCCCGCCCCTCTTCATAATCTTGTGATGGGCATAGTAGAAGAGATCCTCGGCATCAAAACGAAGACGGGTGTTGTAATCTATATAATAGAAGAAATAGCGCTTTTTCAGATAAATCGGATTCTTAAAATAGATACGATTATCTCGGAAATTGATCAGGACAACCCACTTGTGGAAGGTAAGCGGATATTCTGAGGAATAGTCCTCTATCCCTAGATCGGAATTTACCTCCAGCAGCCTTCCTGCTATTAAGTATGCCTGGCTGGCCGCTTCCTCGTTGGGATAGCTGCCAAGACTGATATGTTTGTTCCGATAGGTAACGGAGGAACGATAATATTTTATGCCGTTTTTCATTAATGCCTGAGATACGCCAGGTAACATTCATTGATCACCTCATTCTTAATATAACAGATGAAATGTGGTTCCGCAACACGCCAAAAGCCCCTTGATTTTTGTTAACAAAATATTAAGGTCCATTTGTGTAGAATGACTAGGTTTTTGCCTAAAAAACGTACTAAAGCAGTAGAATATGTATAAAGACATAGAATATAGCGAAAAAAATTTAATATATCGTTAATAAAATGTTAAAATTATCTTGTATAAAATGCACAAATATATACTGTAATAATCGGTTTTGATTGTTATGTTTTGCCTCGATTGGTATATAATGGATAATAGATATCGTGGTTTATAACGAAAATGAGGTTGCCTTATTGACACAAAAATATCCGTTGCCTATAATGCTGAATATCATTACCAGTCATTCCATTAAATGGAAATGTTAGCCATCGAAATATCAAGAAAAGAGGAAAATTTATGTCAATGATAAATTTGTTTCTTCAAAAGCGGAGAATGCGCGAAAGCCAGCATGGTATCATCATGGTTATAGCAGCATATGTTTTATCTGTCTTGATGCTGGTTATGGGTTCCGATGTATTTTACAACATTAACTCACAGGCGGCAGGGATAAACAAAACTACAGATGAAGAGACACAGGAGAAGATTAACAAGGAATTGCCTGTTCTGCCCGCGGCAGAGCGTACAGCTTTATTAATCCAATCAAATCTACAGAAACCATTCGGTATTGCTGAGATAACAGGTACAGGGCTTGGAAGCTTTGGTACGGCGGAGGCTTCCGGCAGCAGAGTTGCTGCGATGAACCAGGGTAAGATCCGGTCTGATCTGGAACAGGACAATTCTGATTTACAGATTGCACAGCTCGGCTCTGTGAGTGACATCATTGCTGATGACACGGCTGCAGGTCTGTCTGAAGATGCGGATCAAAACGCAGACGGTTCGGTCATACCCTTGGCTACCTCAGCAAAAGCATCACCTGAAAAACAATCGAAGAAGACTAAGGAGAAGAAGGAGAAGGATGAAATTTACAGCCTTTCCACTGAGAAGGAGGGTTCCTTCTCGATCCGTATCACAGATACAGAAATAAGCATGCTCGAACGTATTGTCCAAGCGGAAGCAGGCGGCGAGGATATGACAGGCAAGATACTGATTGCGAATGTCATACTGAACCGGGTTGCAGACGAACATTTTCCGGATAACATTGAAGACGTAATCTTTCAGAACAAGAACGGCGAATATCAATTCTCGCCGGTGGATGATGAAAGATACTGGAAGGTCAAGGTATCAGGGAAAACCAAGGAGGCAGTACAAAGGGCGCTGGATGGAGAAGATTACTCCGAAGGCGCATTATATTTCATAGCGAGAAAAAGAACCAGCTCCGGCAGCGCAGCTTGGTTTGACAACAATCTGGACTGGCTCTTCAAGCACGGCGGTCACGAGTTTTATAAATAGCAAGGTGAGAATGAAAAATAAAATCTAACATATTGTATCCGAGGATTTGTCATGTTATAATACATGAAACTTATAACGCACGAAAGTGTAGCAGCTCCGCAAAACAGTCGGCAGACAATGCCTTTGTGTTCATGCGGGAATGTGGATTTCGGTAATGATAATGAGTTTTGTGCGTTATGAAATATGAGTAAAGGGGATTAAATCATGAACCTAATGTACAGGAGCACCAGGGACGGTAACAACAAAGTGACAGCTTCTCAGGCTGTTCTGCAGGGCTTATCCTCGGATGGAGGTTTATTCGTACCGGAGACCATTCCGGTTCTTCAAAAAACAATGGATGAGCTGTCCAAGCTGGACTATCGCGAGACAGCTTATGAGGTAATGAAGTTATTTTTAACAGATTATACGGAGGAGGAACTTCGGGATTGTATCAATAAGGCTTACGATTCCAAGTTCGATACTCCGGAGATTGCTCCGTTAAGAAAGGCAGAAGATGCATATTATCTCGAGCTTTTCCACGGGGCAACTATTGCTTTTAAGGACATGGCATTGTCGATTCTGCCGCACCTTTTAACGAAGGCAGCGAAGAAGAATAATGTTACCGACCAGATTGTCATCCTTACTGCAACCTCAGGAGATACCGGAAAGGCTGCTTTGGCAGGCTTTGCGGATGTGGAGGGAACCAGTATCATCGTATTTTATCCGAAGGATGGGGTCAGCAGCGTCCAGGAAAAGCAGATGGTGACCCAGCAGGGAAGCAATACCGATGTCGTAGGAATCTACGGTAACTTTGACGACGCGCAGACCGGTGTAAAGAAAATGTTCGGTAACAGGGAACTGGCTGACCGAATGAAGAAGGCCGGCTATCAATTCTCATCGGCCAACTCCATCAATATCGGTAGATTGGTGCCTCAGATTGTTTATTATGTTTATTCTTATACAACGTTATATAAGAAGGGGCAGATCGCTAAGGGTGAAAAGATTAACTTTGTCGTTCCGACCGGTAATTTCGGCAATATCCTTGCAGCTTATTATGCAAAAAAGATCGGTGTTCCGATCAACAAACTGATCTGTGCTTCAAATGAGAATAAGGTCTTATTCGACTTCTTCGAGACCGGACGTTATGATAAGAACAGGGATTTCATCCTGACACAGTCTCCTTCCATGGACATTCTCGTATCGAGTAACTTAGAGAGACTGATTTATCATATAGCGGATTGTGACAGTGAGAAGACGGCTGAACTTATGAATGCATTATCAAGCAGCGGAGCTTATGAGATAACACCTCGTATGAAGGAGAACCTGGAAGGCTTTATCGGTGGCTGGGCATCCGAACAGGAAACCACTGATGCGATTGATCAGGTCTATCGGGAAAGTGACTATGTCATTGATACCCATACTGCGGTGGCTGCCAGTGTATATCACCGTTATATATCGGATACACTGGACGGGACCAGGACGGTGGTTGTATCCACAGCAAGCCCTTACAAATTTGCAAAGAGTGTTCTGGAGGCGCTTCATGTACCGAATATACCTGAGGATGATTATGAGCAGGCTGTTCTTCTGAAGAAGGTATCGAAGACCGATATTCCGAATGCGGTAGAGGAACTCCGCACAGCCCCGGTACTACACAAAAAGGTATGCGAGACGGTTAAAATGCAGCTGATTGTGGAGGAAATATTGAAAATAATCTAATTGTGACAAATGCATGACATAAAATTGACACATACGAAGTGCATATTATAGTCATAGTCAAAGCAACACCACAGGAACTGCATGTTCTGCCGGAGCAACAGATGGAGTCACATCCTATTCTACATCTGAGATGAGACGGTGGTACAGGGCAGTGAATGGTTGGATGAGGGGGTATCCCTAATGAGCATTTT
>JAEZLY010000018.1 GCA_023414985.1 Bacillota bacterium
CAGCACTTCTGATCCATACTTTGACACACCAGCCGGAATTGTCTGCCATTCAGAAAGTTAAATAAGTAGGTAATATCTTTAAATTCTGCTGTCATATTCAACAGCTCTTCCGATTGCCCCAATTCCCAATCCTTTGCACCAAGGATCAAAAGCTTGTAATCTGCCTTTATAAATTCCGTCAGGTTATCTCTGCTTAAGCATCCGTAATCCATTACCGTCACCTGATAGCCCGATACTGTTTCCGCCGATGGCTCTCTGGTAGCCATTGTTATTCCTTCCAATTCAATGGCCCCGTCTTTCTCACGAATCTCCTCATAGCAGCCTCTGATTCGGTATAGTTGACCGCTTTGGTTCTTTTCCTGATAAAGGCAGCTGATCCTGTCCTTACTAAAATATTTACATAAGCGAAAGGATAGGTGAGTAACTCCGGCTCTTGGTTGTGACCCGGCTACCGCTATTGTAAGAAGACGACATGATTCCATAGTGATCCGACATTTCTGCTGTAGTAAAGATAATTGTTTTTTCAAGTGTTCCACCGTAGCGTATCGCTGCGCAGGATGAAATTTGAGGCAATGGTTAATAATATTTTTTAACTGCTTTGAACAGCTGCCTATCTGATCGATATTGCAAAATTTGTTTGAATCCGCGGGATTATACTTCCCTGTAGCCATATAATACAGTAACATACCGATCCCATAGACATCACAACGGTCATCTACCCCCTTTCGCCTGTATAATTCAGGAGCGGCGTATCCCTTTGTTCCGCAGAATTTCTGATTCTCTGACATCTCGTCCTGATAGATTGCACTGCCAAAGTCGATAAGCTTAAGGCTTCTATCCATGATAATGATATTCTCAGGCTTTAAATCCAGATAGAGAATGGGCCTGCTAACCTTATGAAGATACCCGATCACATCGCACAGAAGAATTGCATAGTGTACCATTAGCTCCTCAGAGACAGATCCCTGTGCTGCGACAAGCTCTTTCAGAGTTTTACCCTCCAGATATTGTTCGACAATATAGGAACTTTCTTCATCCTCCTCAATATCATAAATTATAGGGATGCAGGAATGTTTCAGGTTCTTTAGTAATAATGCTTCATTTCTTTGTAACTCATATAAGGGATGTTTTTTAGAAATACATTTGATTGCTCGATAAGAATTTAATTTGATGTGTTCAGCCAGATAGACCTCAGCAGTGCCTCCTCTGCCAAGAAGTCGTATGATTCGATACTTTTGAAACCAGATTTCCTGTTGCATTCTCTCCTTTCCTGCCGGTTTATTTCACAGAATCAAGTCATACCCTTATTATACCAGTTTATGGAAGCAAATCAACAATTTTATCCATGTCTAAAATCACGATTTTTTGATCAAAATTTGTATGATTTACCACTGCCAATTGTCAGAAAATCTGGTGATTTTAACGGATCATTCATACAAATTTCATAACTAGATATATTGACTTTGCCTGTGATTTAAATTATACTTTTTTTACACCGATGGATGGATTTTCGTATGTACGTGAATCGTTCCTGTTTAGTACAGAAAGGGGTGTACTTTATGAAGATAGAAAAAATCAGTGACAATCAAATCAGATGTACCTTGAATAAAAGTGATTTAATAGACCGAGAGCTGAAGATAAGCGAACTCGCTTATGGAACAGAAAAAGCTAAAGCATTGTTTCGTGATATGATACAGCAGGCTTTCTATGAATTCGGCTTCGAGGTTGATGATATTCCTTTAATGATTGAGGCTATTCCCGTTTCGACGGAATGTCTTATTCTTGTTATTACCAAGGTAGAAGACCCCGATGAACTGGATACTCGTTTTTCCAAGTTTTCCTCGTTTAATGTTCATGATAACAACGAAAAAGCGGAAAATGACGAGGACTCCTATGCAGATGAAATCATAAATTGCTTTGACCAGATGGAGGACGAACTGAGCGAAGAGATCGAAGACAGTACCAAGGAGGATGCAATGGATGCGGTAGACGCACCGGAAAGCGAGCTTTCTTCCAAACCCGGCGTTCACATTCCGGCGAATCTGACTAAGATTTATTCCTTCCGTTCCTTGAAGGAGGTTACCCAGCTTGCTTATATCATGGTTGGAACCTATAACGGTACCAATACATTATATAAGAACTCCGGTAATTCCACCTATTATCTTGTAATCAGTATTTCCGGTCACACACCGGAGGAGTTTAATAAGGTATGTAATATCATCTCCGAATACGGAAAGGTAGAGCGCTCCACCTACGCAAGCTCCACCTACTATGACGAGCATTATGAGGTTATCGTAAAGGATCATGCACTGCAGATACTTTCGGTAATGTAAAGGGATCAAAATGAAAAGAGGGAGAACCATTGGTTCTCCCTTTTCTTATTATTTATGATCATTGATAAGCGCTGTAGCTTTTCCCGATCCTTATTCGCCGACTTCTGCAGAGATGCGATCCATAAGATCTTCAGGGTCTAAACCGTGAACCATAGCAGCTTCCTCTAAGGTCTCTGCCTGTGCAGACGGACATCCGAGGCAGTGCATGCCTATATCTAACAACACCGGAATGATGCTCTGATCAATTGAGATTGCCTGTGCAATTGTCATTTCCTTGGTAATCTTAGCCATTGTAATTCCTCCTTATTAATAATATTGTCAACCTATACAGAAAGCAGTGCCTTCCATAAAGTATCAATCAACTAGGTCAGCTATCCGAAGCTTTTTTCGCTAGCTTAGCCCTTATTATATTCCATCCCCTTATTATCGTCAAGCCTGTAAATAAAATCTCGATTAAGCTAATTTAATCTTGCATTCTTAGGTTACTTATATTAAAATATAGTCGATTGCTATGAAAAGGAGGTTGTTTGACAATGGCATATACAATTAGTGATGATTGCATCAGCTGCGGCGCATGCGCTGATACCTGCCCTACCGGATCAATTTCCGAAGGAGCAAACCATTATGAAATTGATCCCAATACATGCATCGATTGTGGCGCATGTGCAGATACATGCCCTACAGGCGCAATTTCAGCTTAAGTAATGAATACATAGAGGCTGTTGCTTAACTTTCCATGATTGTTTCGCAACAGCCTCTTTGATTCATTATATGTATACACGGTTCTTCGTAAAGAACTTAGATTTCTTTCTTTTATGCTTGTCTACTGTTGCCGCAGCCATCATCCTGCTCTTCTGGTAATCTCGCAGGGTTGAATCAAACTTTCGGTAACGTTCTTCCTCTTTCTCTTCCTGAAGCCTCATCAGATAATTCATTTCCCTGACCACGCCCTCAGTTACATTACCGCTGATCTCTTTCGATAGAAGATCATTGTTCTCTTTCAGAGCAGTCGAGATAATATGGTTGAGCAGTGCACCGAACCGGTCAATCTTCGACCCCTGTCCCTCATCAAGCCCATGCGTTTGTTCCATAATCAGGCTTGTCTCACCGGCATCTCCACTAACCGTCTCATTGGTATCTTCTCCGGTATTCTCAGCTGTGGTCACAATGATGTTTTCTTCTGTATTCTCTCTATTTTCCTCCATGTAAAGCATCTGCTCCTCTCCGTCCTCATGATCAGCCGACAGTTTCAACCCGGAGGCAGAAGCCCCTGCCACAGTATTCCCTGTCGTTTCCAGATCAGCTGTTGTTAAGTCCTGTAAAATCGATTCCTGCATAAGCATGTCCTGCATATCTGCCTTATCTATATCCGATAGAAGCATCTTTATTGCCTTAAGCTGAAAGCCCCTCTCCATGAGATGCTTTACTCTTTTAAAGAGCTCAATATCCGAATCCTTATAGTAACGCTGATCCATTTCGTTTCGGGAAATCGGTAGTTCCAACTGTTTTTGCCAGTACCTGAGAACATGTGCTTCTACACCGACACGTTTTGCAGTTTCTGAGATCATATACCTAACTTCCTCCACTTGTTTACCCCTCCCGCATTATGTAATTATTTTCCACTTTTTCCATTATAGCATAGCAATCCTCAAATGCAATACTTTTTCCACATATTTACATTTAACTTATCGACACAAAAAGGGGAAACCCCAAAGGAGTCTCCCCTTTTCTACAGCTTATATAAATTCGACTGCTACATTGCATTTTCTGCGATCTCTTTCCTCTTTCTACGCCACTCATAGCTTCCGAGCAGCAGCATGGAAATGGCAGCTGTCAAGGAGATCAGACTGATTACAGGCCATACATTCGTCACTCCTCTGGTAGCGATAAACCCTCCCATGATGTAGGGTGAGATTGCTCCTCCGGTACCGGTTATGATACTAATTACGGAATTGAATCGTCCGCGATGGGTGATCGGTGAATGATTTGCGATATAGACACCAATGTTGGTCGCATTGATAATTTCTCCGACTGTCCAGATCAAGGTCGATAGGATAAACATTCCGAAGCTGTTCACATAGAACAGCATCCCAAAGCCTATCACATAAAAAAGCCCTGCAATTGACACATTATAGATCGGGCGTATTTTCCTGGTCAACAGAGTAATGATTGTCGTTAAAAAGATTACCTCAATGCAGTTCACCATATAGAATATCCCGTAGTTGCTTGCACCGGCTATTTCACCAAAGACCAGCTTGGATTGCAGCGGCAGACTGAAATTCGTCTGGGCATATACAAATGCATAAAGCATGTCAAACACAGCAAAGATCACTAAGGTAGGCCTCTTCAGCAAGGCTTGTATCAGACCACCCTCCTCTGCCTTCTCGTCCGACCGCTCCTCCGCGATCTGCTCCATATCCTCGTTCACAGGCTTGGTCTCTTTCACAAACAGCAGGAGAAGAACGATGGACAGCAGTGTGGTTAAAGCATCTCCGATAAACAACAGCTTAATGAAATTATGGAACAGGAAGCCTGCAATCAGGGAACCAATTGCAGCCCCTGCATTCATACCCATATATAAAAGAGAAAAGGCAGCTTGTCTGTTCTCAGGAAGTGTCAGATCATTCATCATAGCACCGCTGGCCGGCCAGGCTATACTTCCAAAAAATGCGGATAGAATCAGAAGCCAGGGTATAAAACGGAACCCCTCTGCCGAATCAATCAGAAAGGCGCAGGGAATAAGGCAAAGAGCCGCCAATCCCATAAAAATGATCATGATATTCTTTCTTCCCATCTTGTCGGTAAGCTTTCCTCCGAACAAGGAACCCGGTACCTGTACCACGGATCCCATGAGCAGAAAAAGCCCGACAGCCTGCTCTCCCATTCCACCCTTGGTGGTAAGCAGCAGTGTCATAAATGGATGTACGAAATTCCCCATTGAGTTGACCACTCTGGCAAAGAAGATGACATATACACTTCTCGGAAGGCCAAAATAAGTCAGTTTAGCGTGTTTTGTTTCCAAAAAATCCCCTCCCTATTCCTGTTTCCAGTTCTTGCATTTCGTGAGATAAGTACCCATTGTAATCACAAAGGCAGCATTTGTCAACCAGTTTAAAGCAATGAGCAATTTCTGTCATAAACATACCGGATTTCAGCAAAACAGTGCTCGTCCCCTATGAAAATAGAGGCTGCTGCATTTTTGCAACAGCCTCTTTCTTAACTTATGTATTCCTATTGGTTTCTAATGTTCCAGATTAGCAAATTTGGTATACTGAGCCTGCCAAGCCAGCTTCACGGTACCAACCGGACCGTTTCTCTGCTTACCGATGATAATTTCAGATACGCCGGGTTCATCGGTATCTCTGTTATAGTAATCGTCACGGTAGATGAACATTACTACGTCGGCATCCTGCTCAATCGCTCCCGACTCTCGAAGGTCGGAAAGCATCGGGCGCTTGTCCGGACGCTGTTCCACCGCACGGCTGAGCTGGGAAAGCGCCACCACCGGAACGTTGATCTCTCTCGCCAGGGATTTGAGGGATCTGGAAATCTCCGAAATCTCCTGTTGTCTGGACTCCGACTTCTTACTGCCGGACATCAGCTGCAGGTAGTCGATGATGACCAGTCCGAGATTCTTCTCCAGCTTCAGCTTTCTGCATTTACTACGCAGCTCACTGACGGAGATCGCCGAGGTATCATCTATGACCAGATTGGAATTGCCCACTATTCTGGCACTTTCCATCAGATCGGACCAATCCTCAGGGGATAGGGAACCGGTTCTGATTGCCTGGGAATCCACCCTGGAATTCATGGACAGGATACGCTTGACCAACTGGTCCTGCGACATTTCCAAGCTGAAGATTGCGGTAGTTACATTAGACTTCAAAGCAACATACTCCGCTATATTAAGGACAAAAGCAGTCTTTCCCATGGAAGGTCTTGCCGCAATCAGAATAAGATCCGACGGCTGAAAGCCTGCTGTCTTATAATCTAAATCATAGAACCCAGTTGCTACACCGGTAACGCTGCCCTGATTCTTGGCAGCTGCCTCGATGCTGTCAATGGTTCTGAGTACTACTTCCTTTATATCCGAAAATTCCTTGGTTCCCCGGTTCTGAACGATATCAAATACCTGTTTTTCGGTCTTCTCCAGGATTGCATCCAGCTTTTCTTTATCCAGATAGCAATCGTTCGCTGTCTCCTCTGTCACCCGGATCAATCTGCGGAGCACTGCTTTATCCTTCACAATCTGCGCATAATATCTGACATTGGCTGAGGTAGGTACCGCAGTAACCAGATCGCGGATAAATTCCAGACTGCATACCTGAGGAGGTACGTCCTTTTCCTTCAGTCGATCCTGTAAGGTAACCAGATCCACTGGTTTCCCTTCATTATAGAGCTCCACCATGGTCTCATATAATATGCTGTACTGCTGCTCGTAGAAGTCCGCTCCGGTGATAAGCTCAGAAGCAGCTACGATAGCATCCTTGTCCATAATCATGGACCCGATAACGGACTGTTCCGCCTCCGCACTGTGGGGAAGTATTCTTTTTATAAATGACTCATCCATCTTAAGGTTTCCTCCTCGCAGAATTGAACTGTCTGCTTTGTATCAGCTTCAGTCTTAGATTGCTTCTACCTTTACCTTCAACTCTGCGGTTACCTGCGGATGCAGCTTTACCTGCACCGTATAGGAGCCTGCGTTTTTAATCGGATCGGCAAGCTGAAGTTTCTTTTTGTCAATATCTAAATTGTATTGCTTCTTTGCAGCATCTGCGATTTCCTTTGTAGATACGGAACCAAAGGTCTTACCGCCTTCTCCTGCTTTGATGGAGACCTTGATCGTAAGCTCCTCCAGCTTCTTACCGAAAGCTCTTGCTTCCTCCAGAATCTCCTTCTGTCTCTTCTCCTCAGCTGCTTTCTGCATGTTTAGATCATACATATTCTGTTTTGTTGCCTCTAATCCAAGCTTTTTCGGTAAAATGAAGTTTCTGGCGTAACCGTCGCTGACCTTTACTATCTCGCCCTTCTTACCCAAAGCCTTAACATCCTGTAATAAAATAATCTCCATCTGTCTCTCTCCTTCACCTTTAAAATTTACTACAATTCTCCCTCTTCATGCATTTTCGTCAAGGTCGTCTTTAATTTTATGATTGCATCCTGAATTGTCGTATTCTCGAGCTGCGTTCCGGCCACACTCAGATGCCCGCCGCCGCCCAGCTTTTCCATAATAACCTGAACATTGACCTCGTCAATGGATCTTGCGCTGATATAAATCTTTTCATTAAAATCGGTCAAAACAAAGGTCGCTTTGATATCTGTGATATTCAGCAGCTCATTTGCCACCTGGGCACCCAGAATCATAGGACTATCTACTTCGGAGCTGGCACATACTGCGATTGCAAAATGATTCAGATAAATCTCCGTACTGCTGATGGCATCTGCTTTGATCTTAAAATCTGTCATCTCACTGCGGAAGGATTTCCGAATTCTTGTCACATCCGCACCGCTCCGGCGAAGATATGCTGCTGCTTCAAAGGTACGCACACCGGTCTTCGTGAGGAAGTTGTTCGTATCAATCATGATACCGGCATAGAGTGCATCCGCCTCCAGCGGTCTCAGCTTTAAGTTGCCCCCGATATACTGCATAATCTCTGCAATCATCTCACTGGTGGAGGAAGCATAGGGTTCCACATAGGATAGGACTGCGGAATCGATCGCTTCGTTCGTCTGGCGATGATGATCAAATATCACGATTGTCTTCGTGCGATCCAATAACTCAGCACATTCCAGATAACTCGGACGATTTACATCGACAATAACAAGAAGAGTGTTGATATCCACAATCTCTCTTGCCTGCTCGTTCTTTATGAACATATCCTCTTCATAATCCGGATTTCCGACGAATTTGTTCATCATCGGGCGGAGAGAGGAGGTAACTTCGTTGATTACGATATGTGATTTTTTATTGAAGGACTTCGCAATCCGATAGACACCGACGGCTGATCCTAAGGAATCGACATCGCCGATTTTATGTCCCATAATAACAATCTTGTCTTTGGCTTCCACGAACTCACGGAAGGCATGAGCTTTTACCCTTGCTTTGACACGGGTGCTCTTCTCTACCTGGATGCTCTTTCCTCCGTAATAGGAAATCTTCTCCCTGTCCTTAATTACAGCCTGGTCACCGCCTCTACCGAGCGCGAGATCGATTGCCGCACGGGCATATTCATATCCGCTGATATAGGTGTCGGCATTCACGCCGAGTCCGATACTGATGGTAACAGACATCTCATTACCGATATTTACACTTCTGACCTCCTCCAGAACTGCGAACTTGCTGGTCTGAAGATAAGGCAGATATTTCTGCTGGAATACGAATATATATTTATCCTTCTCAAGCTTTTTGATAATGGCATCAATACCCTGCATATATTTGTTGATTTTTCTATCCACAAGGGCGGTTAATAGGGAGCGCCTTACCTCATCGATGCTTTCTAAGGCTTCCTCGTAGTTATCGATATAGAGAAGACCGGTAACCAGCTTCTGTTCCTTATTCTCCTTTAGGAGGGTGATCATCTCGGTTTCATCATACAGATACATGGCAATAAGTGCGTTTCTGTCATCCCAGCAATCCTCTGCATCCAGATAATGAGGGCTTAAGCTGTCATCAAAATCCGGTGCAATCACCTTACGCAGCAGTACGCGATAATTCCGCCCGTTTAATACCGCATGGAGAACCTCGTCCTTCTCCTTCTTGGGTAAGGTATCCTCGGTGATCTCGGGAAAGATGTTGGAGATGGAACGTCTTGCGGCGCTTTTCTCCTGAATGATATCCATGAATTCATCATTACCCCATTGCATTCTGCCTTCTAAATCCAGAATTGCATAGGGAAGATTCAGTTCCTTGAGCAAACGTTTCTGTACCTGGCCGTAGTCCATGGCATAGCGCACCAACTCAGCGGCGATTTTATTTCTCTTCGCCAGATAAATCGTCATAGCCATAACAAAATACAAGACTGTAAAAGCAGTCATAACATACCCTGCCAAACGGTCTATCGGATACATAATCAGATTCATACACAGCAATACCACTGTCAGGATGGCAGGCCAGAGTAAGTATGCCCGAAGTGCACCTCGAACTTTTAGTTTACGGCTCATGATAATACTCCTTAATTTACGGATCAATGTTTTTAGTATACAAAAGGACTATGAATGTGAATGAGGTCCTAACCAATTTATATAGTTATGTTTGTTAATAAGGGAGAAACTTAGCTCGCATTACTTCGCTCGCTTCTCTTTGTTAAGGTACGGGATAAGCAAAGCTGAACAAGCCGCGCAAACACGGCTTGTTCAGCTCGCGTTGCGCGGTCATCAATGTAGCTGTCCGCCTGGAAGAATATTTTCTTCCGGCGGGCAGTTACATTGATGACCTTTGCTTATCCCGTACATTATAACATTAATGTCTCTGTTTTAAAAGTTAATTTTACCGCATGGTTTGCAGGATATAGGAATAAGTTATTGATATTCCTGCGGTTTTTACCTATTATTTTGTTTATTCTACCTTGATGGCGGATGCCTGAATGTTATACTTAATACCATATTATGGATGTTTATCCTAATGAAAGGAGATTTGACCTTGAAGAGATCCCCTCTTATTCTTGCCGCAATATTGATCACTGTTATCCTATCAGCCTGTTCCGGGGAAAGGGATAAGCATGCTGTTAATTCTACCGCGGATCGTATCCGCGGAGAAGATAATTCCACTAATCCAGCGGATTCCAATATCTCACAGGTACCTTCCAATGAAACTGCATTTAAGGAGGGCGTCCGGATTATAAAATACCCCGGAGATAATGCCTGCTTTACCTTTGAAACCGCGGACGGTTTTCAGATTCTCAGTGATCCCTATATGTTAACAGATACTCTTGCACCGGATGTCGTAGTAGAAAGTCACCAGCATGGCGACCATGCAGATACCTCCCAGGTTGAAGGTGATTATGCACTGATCACAGAGCCCGGGGAATACCTCTTTGATAAAGCCGTAATTAAAGGATATGAAGGGATTCATAACAAGGGAGATAAGGAGGGCACAAACTATATCTTTGTGACCAAGATAGGTGGAATAACCATTGCGCATTTTGCCTCCCAGGCCGATATTCCGAGTGAAGAGGTATTAGAGCAGATTGGAATGGTTGACATATTATTGGTTCAGGTCTTCGTTAAGCCTGACTATAATAAGCTGCTTCCAAGCGACTTACCGGCTATCGTAGATAGATTGCATCCTAAAATAATTATTCCCGAGCATGGACAATCAGACGCGAGTGAAGTAATTGCCCGGAAATTAGATATCGTATCCGAAGCAGCACCTTCAGGGGAGTTGATTCTTACCCGGGAAATGCTTGATGATATGAAAGAAAGTAAGGTAATCAATTTAGATCGTATTGAAGAATAATACTGTTTTATTTAGCGGCATAGCTGGCCTTAGAGATGGAATATTCCTTCTGGAATTGATCCGTACTGTATTCTGCGTCTCTCCTATGATCAGAAAACTCCTTGTTGCTCTTTAAAAAATAATCATAGGTCAGCATTTCTTCTCCGTCATAGGTTATGGGGTCATCCCAGGTGAGGTCGATATTATACCATTTTCCTTCGACCTTAACGATATTCCAGGCATGGGAGGCTCCGTTACCTGCGCCTGTGATAATTCTTGTGTCCAGTCCTGCCTCTGTAAACATTCTGTAAGCCGCCATAGCATAACCCTCGCAGACAGAGGATTTCCCGATCAGGGCATCATAAGCGGAGGTCCTTCTCAGAGTTGCATCATAGCTTACCTTATTAATGATATAATCGTGAATTGCCTTTACCTTCTCATAATCTGATTTTCCGTCCAGCTCAAGTGATTTTAATGCGCTTTTCACAGTCTTGTCCACTTTCTTTTCTTCCTCATAAGAGCATTTATATACGACATCCAGCGTCACCGTCGCATCTCCTCCCTCTATCCAGGAGGTCTTAATATACCACTGCTTTATGGAAAACTGAAGATAATCCCCATCCTTCGCTGTGCTTTTATCATCCGTTATCTCAACCGTCTCCAGAAAATCATTCATACTCTTAAATTTCTTCATAACAGAATACGTCATCTTCAGCTGAATTCTTTCTTTCCGATTGAGGAGACCTTTCTTTATCGCATCCGTTACCTGTTTTTTCGTAGTTAATACATCCTGGGAGGACACCTGTGAGATTCCCATAACCTTTACCGTATTATCGGCTTTCGCATAGGATACCCGATCCATAGGAATGATAAAAAGAATTGTGAGTAATAATAGAATAGCCGTGCCCTTTCTCATATCCAACCTCCAAATGCAAAACAGGTAGTATTACATATCCACAATAGAATTTAATTCTGTCAAATCATTTATTGTATAATCCGGTTTGATATCATGCTGCCAGAGATGCTTCTCCCTGTTCAACCAACAGCTGGATGCACCGATACGATATGCACCAAGGATATCGCTTCTGCTGTCCCCGATATGCAGGATTTCACCCGGCTTAACCCCGGTTCTTTCAACTACCTGCCGGAAAAAGCTACCGTCAGGGTTCTCCTTATAGCTTCTTAAATCATCTGAAATAAACACATCGTCATAAATAAAATTCTTTAAAAGCTTATCCACCATTGTATGGTTTGAGTCACTGGACAGAATGATTTTATATTTTTTATGGAGACGTTCCATACATTCCAATACCTCTTCGTACAAGGGAGCCATGGAATGCTGATACAGCAGATGTTCAACCACCGTCTCCGGATTAACCGCAAGTCCGGTCTGCAAAAGCGCATCCTTCACACAATCTAGGTAAACCTCATACATCGTATAAAAGCGGTCAGAAGCTAAGGCCTTGTACAGGGCATCCCGATAACGCTCGACTATTACCCGTGCATTGTGCATTCCCACCTCACTGGTATAGGATTTTCCGAGTATTCCCTTCCAAATCTGGGGGATACGTTGATTGACATCTACCAGTGTCTGAAAAATATCAAAGCTGATAACCTTAATCTCCATGACCGCTCGTTCCTTATCCTTTGTAATGTCTCTATAGTTATCATAAATCATGTTATTTCGTCTGACAATACCAAGATAGTACTAATTACAAGATTATTTAATTTTTTGCATCAGTTCCCGTCTTAAATCTCCAAGTTCCGATACTGCCTCAGCCAATTTCAATTTTTTGTTGATTCTTTTATCTCTGGTTGTGATCTCCAGGCAGCCCTCAGCTAGGTTCTTCGGGCTGACGATGATACGAATCGGAACGCCAAGCAGATCTGCATCAGAGAACATCACGCCTGCCCTAACTTCCCTGTCATCATAGATAACCTCGAACCCGGAGGACTGAAGATCCTCATAAAGACTGTCGGCATAGGCTTTCGTGTCCGGATCATCGGATCGCAGACAGCACAGATGAAGCTGCCAGGGTGCTACCGCCATTGGCCAGATCGGCCCGTACTCATCATGATGTATTTCGCAGATAGAGGCTGCCAGCCTGCCTATTCCTATCCCATAGCTGCACATCAAAGGATAATGCTCATTACCGGATGCATCAACATACTGCATGTTCATAGTCTTAGTATATTTCGTTCCCAATTGAAAGATGTTACCAACCTCGATCCCTCTGGTTACTGATATGGTATGTCTCCCGCATACGGGACAACTACCGCCATCCTTGATCTTTGCCAAATCATGATACTCCACCGGCCCATAATCCCGTTCCATGGAAAAACCCGAGATATGATACCCCTCTTCGTTCGCTCCGCAGATTAGATTATTGACATCCCGCAGGGACCGATCGAACAGGATTGTATATTCACTCTCCAGCTGGTAGGGACCGATATAGCCGGCAGTCAGACCGCTCTCCTCCGTTATGACAGCCGGGTGGATTTCAGACCCCAGCAGGTTCGACAGCTTTGTCTCATTCACATCCAAATCACCCCGTAGGAAAACGATGACATATTCCTCCGTGGTAATCTTCTGATAAACCACTGCCTTGCAAGTATTTTCCACCGGAATCTTCAGCAATCTGACGACCTCTTCTATGGTAGCTTCCTCAGCGGTATAAACCCGTTCAATCGGAGCCTCCTCCAGCTGATTATCACATTGGACGATGCTTTCCGCCACTTCCATATTAGCTCTGTAGCCGCACTCTCCGCAAATAGCGAGGCTGTCCTCTCCAATCGATGTCGGAAGCATGAATTCATGAGAAATATCCCCACCCATCATACCGGAATCAGATTCAACCGAGATAACCTCCGGTAAACCAACTCTTGAGAAAATCCTCTCATATGCATGGAAACACTGTTCATAATATTGCTTTAAATCCTCAGTAGAGGTATGAAAGGAATACGCATCCTTCATCGTAAATTCCCGGACCCTGATGAGCCCGGCTCTCGGACGGGGTTCATCCCGGAACTTCGTCTGTATCTGGTAAATCATGAACGGATATTTTGTATAGCTGTTCGCATATTCCCGCACCAAATGTACCGCTGCCTCCTCATGGGTCATCCCCAGAATCAATGGACTTTGATTACGGTCTGTAAAACGAAGAAGCTCATTTCCAACGCTTGTGTATCTTCCCGATTCCTCCCATAATGAGCCCGGCAGCACGACAGGAAATAATACCTCCTGACCGCCGATTCGATCCATTTCCTCCCGGATAATCTGCTCCAGCTTTTTTGTAATATTTCGCAGCGGCGCATAGGAAGAATAAATACCATTGGCCATGTACTTCATATACCCGCCCCGCACCATTAAGGCATGACTGTCAACAACACAATCCGACGGTCTTTCCTTGAATCTGTCTCCAACCAGATTTCTAAGCTTCATAACATAATCCCTCCATTCATTTTGATAATAACATAGGCGTGAAGAAACACCGGAGAATAAAGTAATAAAAAAGCCCTAAGCTGACTAAAGTCAGCTTAGGGCGAATGCTTCATCCGTGTTACCACCTAAGTTCAGAAAGACCGGATCCCTAGATCAATTCATTCAGGATACCTATTCTCTGCTCTTTACAGTACCAAGCATGTTATTATGCTTTATACTTACTCCCGCTAACGGTGGAAATCCGGTGATGCCTACTTGAGAAAATCGTTCGGGTCACAGCTCAAAGATGGGTTCAATATCTCATTCATGAAGATTCTCACCAACCATCTTCTCTCTGAATATCCTGAAATATCTACTATTTCTTATCATCGCTTCTGTTATTATTTGT
>JAEZLY010000007.1 GCA_023414985.1 Bacillota bacterium
ACTACAGGGAGAGTAGTATGTGCTGCGATAATACCTGCCAAATGAGCTGCTTTTCCTGCTGCACAGATGATAACACCAAAACCGTTTGCTCTGGCGGCAGAAGCAAAATCACAGGCAAGCTTCGGAGTACGATGTGCGCTCATCACATGGACCTCCACCGCAATCCCGTAATTTTTCAATGTATTGACTGCACCTTTCACTACCGGCATATCACTGTCGCTGCCCATAAGAATAGCTACTTTTTTACTCATAATCATATTCTCCTTTAAATTATTCATGAAGTTGCACATGGTTGATGAATGACAAATGGTACGGTTGCTTTAGTGAATTCAATATACCCTATTTCAAAAAACGTGTCAATCCTAATTGCCAAACCGATGAAAATAATGTTGCATTTTCCTAAACCTGAATAAATATCCAAAAATTTACCGGAATTTTATAAATATACTTGACAAAGTAATTTGACCATTGTTATAATGCGTTTAATATAATAAACCGATGAGCAAGACGAGTAAGTATGATTGTTTGTATACAGAGAGCCGCTACTGGTGGGAATGCGGTTACAAAGATTATTCCGAATGGACTTGTGAGGGAAGCCCGAAATCCTTGGAGAGTAGGCGCTTACGGGAACCCTGTCCGTTATCAGTGGGGTGCATATGATGGTATGCAAAATGAGAGGATGTTTTTATTATACATCAAACCGGGTGGTACCGCAGAAGCATAAGCTTTTGTCCCTGTAAAATTTTACATGGGATAAGAGCTTTTTTTATTGGGAAAAAAGCATCCCAATAAAATTAAACTCGGCTTTTTTTATTGGAATTAAAAGCATCTTCCACAAAAATTAAGAGAAAGGAATTTTTCATCCCATCAGTGAAAAATAAGGTGATTACTATGATTACACCAAGCTGCAATGAAATCGAGGTCCTGGCAAAGGAATATGACATCATCCCAATCTGCAGGGAAATCTATGCAGATATTATTACACCGATTACACTGCTTCGAAAGATATCCCAAATCAGCGAGAGATATTATCTGCTGGAAAGCATTGAGGGTGGTGAAAAATGGGGGAGATATTCCTTTCTCGGCTTTCATCCGATTGTACATGTAACCTGCAAGAATAAGGAGATTATCATCGACAACGGAAGCAGACAGGTAATCCGTTCGGAGAAGCCCTTTGAGGTACTCAGAGAGCTCTTAAGTAACTATAAGGCTCCGAGACTTGCGGATCTGCCACCCTTTACCGGCGGCCTCGTCGGATATTTCTCCTATGAAATGATCGGCTATGCAGAGCCGGTATTAAAATTATCCGACAGCGAGTTCAATGATTTCGACCTAATGCTGTTTGATAAGGTGATTGCCTATGACCACCTGAAGCAGAAGATCAGTATCGTAGTCAACATGAGAACGGATAAGATTCTGGAGAACTACGGTAAGGCAGTATCAGATATCGAGAATCTGACCCGTTTCATCACAGAACCGGTTTCCTTCCCGAAGTCATCAATGCAGAGTAAACCTTCCTTTTCCTGTAATATGACCAAAGAGGAATATTGCGAAAAGGTAGAGAAGACCAAAGAATACATCGTAAATGGAGATATCTTTCAGGCTGTTATCTCCAGACGTTTTGAGACAGAATATCAGGACAGTCTGCTCAATGCCTACAGGGTTCTCAGAACGACAAATCCTTCGCCTTACATGGTGTTTCTTCAAAATGATGAGGTGCAGCTGATTTCAGCCTCACCGGAGACGCTGGTTCGTTTAAAAGAAGGTAAATTATCCTCTTTTCCGATTGCAGGCAGTAGGCCCCGCGGCAGGGATAAGGAAGAGGATGAGGCCTTGGAGAAGGAGCTTCTGCTGGATGAAAAAGAGCTTGCCGAACATAATATGCTGGTGGATCTGGCCCGGAATGATGTCGGAAAGATTTCCGAATACGGTGGAGTCAGTGTAACGGATTATATGCGGATCCAAAAGTATTCCAGAATCATGCACATCACCTCCGAGGTAGAGGGATGTATGAAACAGGGAAAGGATGCTTTGGATGCCATCGAAGCGATCCTGCCGGCGGGAACCCTGTCAGGAGCACCAAAGATCCGTGCCTGTGAGATTATTGAGGAGCAGGAGAAAACTCCACGGGGGATATACGGAGGTGCCATCGGCTATATTGATTTTACCGGCAATATGGACACCTGTATTGCAATCCGTATGGCCGTAAAGAAGAACGCAAAAGTATTTGTTCAGGCAGGCGGCGGAATTGTTGCAGACAGTATTCCGGAAAAAGAATATGAGGAATCAGAAAATAAAGCCAAGGCTGTCATGGAGGCTATCCTAAAGGCCGGTGAGGTAGAGGAAGTATAAATATTCTGAAAGAGCCAGAAGAATCTGAAGGACTGTGAATGTTGGAAACAAGAAGCCGCAGCCGCGGCAAAATGGAGGGCATGATGATACTATTAATTGATAATTATGATAGCTTTTCTTATAATCTGGTGCAGCTGGCGGGCAGCATCGGAGCTGATATAAAGGTAATTCGCAATGATGAGTTGACAGTAGAAGAGATACATAAGAGTAAACCGACTCATATCATTCTTTCCCCCGGACCCGGTTATCCGGGGGACGCCGGAATCTGTGAGGAGCTTGTATCAAGCCTGAAAGGAGAGGTTCCGATCCTTGGGGTATGCCTTGGCCATCAGGCGATCTGTGAGGTATTCGGTGCTACAATTTCCCTGGCCAAGAAGCTCATGCACGGAAAGCAAAGTAACATCCATATTGCTAACGGAGCAAGAATTTTTCATGGACTTCCCCCAATCATCCAAGCGGCCAGATATCATTCCCTGATTGCAAAGAAGGATACACTTCCGGATGATCTGCTGGTAATTGCTGAGGATGATGAGGGTGAGATTATGGCAATCAAACATCGTAGTTATGAGATATACGGTTTGCAATTTCATCCCGAATCGATTCTAACACCGCAAGGCGAGGTCATTATGCGAAACTTCTTAAAGATAGGGGGCGGTGTACAATGATACAGCAGGCGATCTATAAAGCTTTGAACAGGGAAAATCTGACCTTCGATGAAACGAAGGCAGTAATGGATGAGATCATGGGAGGTAATGCCACGAATGCTCAAATAGCAGCCTTTATAACGGCAATCCGTATGAAGGGCGAGACAATTGATGAGATTACAGCCTGTGCGACGATTATGAGGCAATACGGACTCAAGCTGCGGCATGAGGGAGATGTTCTGGATATTGTCGGTACCGGAGGAGATGAAGCTTTTACCTTCAATATCTCAACGGTATCCTCATTGATCATATCTGCCGCAGGAATACCGGTTGCGAAGCACGGCAACCGCAGTGTATCCAGCAAATGCGGCAGTGCTGATGTATTAGAGGCTCTGGGTGTCAAGATTGATATCCCGGCAGAGAAGAGCGAGAAGATATTAAAGGAAATAGGGATCTGCTTCCTGTTTGCTCCGATTTATCACTCCTCAATGAAATATGCGGCTCCGGTCAGAAGAGAAATCGGTGTTCGTACTATCTTTAATATCCTGGGTCCGTTATCCAGTCCGGCGAATGCAAATCTTCAGCTACTGGGTGTGTATGATGAGAATTTGGTGGAACCCATGGCTAGAGTACTGGCTAATCTGGGCGTGAAAAGAGCGATGGTGGTGCATGGACATGACGGGCTGGATGAGGTATCCTTAAGCGCCAAAACGACGGTATGTGAGGTGAATCAGGGACAGGTGAACAGCTTCTTTCTGGATCCTCATCAGTTTGGCTTTGATTACTGTAAACCGGAGGAACTGGTCGGGGGTGACCCGCAGCAGAATGCGGGGATTGCGCTCAGCATCTTAGGCGGTGAGCGCGGACCGAAGAGGGATATCGTACTATTAAATTCTGCTGTCTGCCTTTACATGTCTTATAATAATATAACACTCCGAGAATGTGTGAAACTGGCTGCTGAGACCATAGACAGCGGAAAGGCGATGGAACAGCTGAATAGCTTCATCCGTCTATCCAATGAATAATAGAAAGGGCATGAATCAATGATACTGGATACAATAGCAGCTGCAACAAGAATTCGTGTAGACAAGGCAAAGGAGAGCTTACCCCTCCCGGAGCTCAAGAAAATGCTCTATGAAGGAAATATGCTGAAGAGGTTCAATGATAGGGAGAGTTTTGCGTTTGAAAAAGCACTGGCTAAAAAAGTTGATGATAGCGGATCCAGCACATTTGCTTTTATCTGCGAAGTGAAAAAGGCATCCCCGTCAAAAGGTATTATCGCTGAAAAGTTTCCCTATCTGACGATTGCGAAGGATTATGTCGAAGCCGGAGCGGATGCGATCTCTGTATTAACAGAGCCTGATTATTTTCAGGGCAGCGATGCTTATCTGACCGAAATCAGCAAAAATGTATCAATCCCAGTGCTACGTAAGGATTTTACGATAGACGAGTACCAGATATATGAGGCAAAGCTCCTCGGAGCAGATGCGGTTCTGTTGATCTGTTCTCTGTTGGAAACGGAAGTCTTAACGCTTTACCTGAATCTTTGCAGGGAATTGGAACTGTCGGCACTGGTGGAAGCTCATAGCGAGACTGAAGTACAATCGGCTCTGAGGGCAGGAGCAAGAGTCATTGGTGTAAATAACAGAAATCTACAGACCTTCGAGGTAGATTTAAGTAACAGTATCAGGCTTTCTTCTATGATACCGGAAGAAATCATTTATGTGGCAGAAAGCGGCATCAGGACTGCCGAGGATATTCATGCATTGAAGGCAGCCGGAGTGAATGCCGTCCTGATCGGAGAGACGTTGATGCGTAGTTCGGATAAAAAACAACAGCTGGAAGCGTTCAGAAATGCTTAGACAGAAGCTGATCCTACACATTCAGATAGTTCAGTACAAGACGGAAGGAGCGTGAAAGGGTGCCCAAGATAAAAATATGCGGATTGACCCACCAGGAGGATATTGAAATCGTAAATGTAGTTCTTCCTGATTATATCGGTTTTGTCTTTGCCGAAAGCCGCAGGCAGGTGACGGAGGAACAGGCAGAAGCGTTGAAAAGAAGACTGAGGCCTGAAATCAAAGCCGTCGGGGTGTTTGTAAATGATAAGATTAGCCGTATTACCGAGCTATGCAGGAAGGGAATGATTGATCTTGTCCAGCTGCATGGAGAGGAAGATGAGGAATATCTAAAAAACTTAAGAGCAGAGATCGATCAGGAGATCATCAAAGCAGTCAGAGTGAAATCTCCTTCGGATATCATGGAGGCTTCCGGAACAGAGAGTGATTATCTGCTATTGGATACCTATCATAAGGAGCAGCGCGGCGGCAGCGGGATAGTCTTTGACTGGTCCCTTATTGGTCAGCCCGCAAAGCCTTACTTTCTTGCGGGAGGACTGAAGGAGGATAATATCTTGGAGGCAATCAGAAAGCTCCAGCCCTTTGCTGTGGATATCAGCAGCGGGGTCGAGACTGATGGCAAAAAGGATGCGGAAAAGATTCGGAATATTATTGCAAAAGTGAGGAGCGTGGAATAATGGCAAAAGGAAGATTTGGAATACATGGCGGGCAATATGTACCCGAGACCTTAATGAATGCCTTAAATGAGCTGGAAGAAGCTTATAAACACTATAAACAGGATCCGGAGTTCAATCGGGAACTGGAGGATTTATTCAAAAATTATGCAGGCAGGCCATCCCTACTGTACTACGCAAAAAAAATGACGGAGGATCTGGGTGGAGCAAAGATTTATCTGAAGAGAGAGGATTTGAACCATACCGGCTCCCATAAGATCAATAATGTACTTGGACAGGTACTGCTGGCAAAGAAGATGGGCAAGACCAGAGTAATTGCAGAGACGGGAGCAGGTCAGCATGGTGTGGCTACCGCTACAGCAGCAGCTCTGCTTGGTCTGGAATGTGAGATCTTTATGGGGAAGGAGGATACCGAGCGTCAGGCCTTGAATGTATTTCGTATGGAACTGCTGGGTGCCAAAGTACACGCGGTAACCTCGGGAACCCAGACCTTGAAGGATGCTGTAAATGAAACCATGCGTGAGTGGACGAAACAGGTGGAAGATACCCACTATGTTCTTGGGTCAGTTATGGGACCATATCCATTCCCGATGATTGTACGTGATTTTCAGAGCGTCATCGGCAAAGAAGTAAAGGAACAGATGCTTCAGCTGGAGGGGAAACTCCCGGATGCACTTCTGGCCTGTGTCGGCGGAGGCAGCAATGCTATGGGGCTGTTCTATGATTTCATAGAAGAGAAGTCGGTTCGCCTCATCGGCTGCGAAGCTGCCGGACACGGTGTAGACAC
>JAEZLY010000022.1 GCA_023414985.1 Bacillota bacterium
GCTCATCATCTTACGAAGCTCTGCTCCTACCGTTTCCAGCTGATGATCCGCTTCGATTCTTCTCTTCGCATTAAAGTTAGGACAACCGATCTGGTTCTCCAATAACCAGTTGCGTGCGAAGGTACCATCCTGAATATCCGTAAGGATCTGTTTCATGGTAGCCTTGGTCTCCGCAGTAATTATCTTGGAGCCGGTGATATAATCACCATATTCAGCGGTATTGGAGATGGAATATCTCATCCCTGCAAAGCCGCTCTCGTTAATTAAGTCAACGATCAACTTCATCTCGTGGATACACTCGAAATATGCGCTTTCCGGCTCATAGCCTGCTTCTACCAGAGTCTCGAAGCCAGCCTTCATCAGGGCAGTTACACCACCGCAAAGAACAGCCTGCTCACCGAAGAGGTCTGTCTCAGTCTCTTCTCTGAAGGTAGTCTGAAGAACACCGGCTCTTGCACCGCCGATTGCAAGCGCATAAGCAAGCCCCAGCTCGTGAGCCTTACCGGTAGCATTCTGATGTACTGCGATCAGACACGGAACACCGCGGCCTTCCTGATACTGGCTTCTTACAGTATGTCCGGGTCCCTTCGGAGCAATCATTAATACGTCAACATCTGCCGGAGGAATAATCTGGCCGAAATGGATACTGAAGCCATGTGCGAACATCAATGCGTTGCCCGGCTGAAGATTCGGAGCGATTGACTCCTTATACATCTTAGCCTGCTTTTCATCGTTGATCAAGATCATGATAATGTCAGCTCTTTTTGCTGCTTCTGCTGCTGTGTATACTTCAAAGCCGGCTGCTTCAGCCTTAGCCCAGGATTTGCTTCCTTCGTAAAGACCGATAATTACATGAACTCCTGACTCCTTTGCATTCAAAGCATGCGCATGTCCCTGACTGCCATAGCCGATCACAGCTACTGTTTTTCCTTCTAACAAGGAAAGGTTGCAATCCTGTTGATAATAAATCTTTGCCATCTTCATATCCTCCATTTTTCCGGGTGAATACTTCTTTGAGTATCTCCCATTTTTATAAATTTTCTGAGGAATATTCCCCTTAATCAATAGCATTTGAGCTATTTAATTGATCCGCTTAACTATATTAATCATCAAAATCGGAGATATCTCCGGAGCCTCTTGCCAGTCCGGTTATACCGGTCCTTACCAGCTCCTTGATGGTATATTGATCCAAAAGCTTAATGAATGCATCGATCTTGTCCTGATTACCGGTAAGCTCAATCATCAGAGATTCCAATGCCACGTCTACAATCTTGGCACGGAAAATATCTGCGATTGATATGATTGCCTGACGGTCTTTTTCGCAGGCAGCTACCTTAACCAAGATTAACTCTCTGGTTACAGATTCCCCTGAAGCAAGCTCCTTGATCTCAATCACATCTTCAAGTTTTAAGAGCTGTTTCCTGATCTGATCCAGAATCTGGTCATCTCCGTGAGCCAAAACCGTCATACGGGAGATGGTCGGGTCCTGAGTCTCACCAACTGTCAAACTGTCGATATTATATCCCCGTCTGCTGAAAAGTCCTGCAACACGGCTCAAAACACCGGCAGTGTTATCTACAAGAATTGATAATACCATCCTCTTCATTGTATACACCTCTCTGTTATGTAGCGTTATTAAAAAGTGCCCAAAACCTTATAAGAAAAGCCCATTACCACAGGACACTCTGTAATGGGGCTTCTGTTGCCGTATAAATAGTAAGATTATTAAGTTGTAAGTTATTGTATCAACAACATCTCTGTTTGTCAAGTACTGAAAGCACGCATATCGCATAAAATTTTTATTGGTTTAAATCACTAAAGTGACTGCATAAAAATTCATATTTATGTTTACGTTTACATCTGTCTTCTTACCTCGCAACCTGTATTATTAGAACAAAGAATGTGCCTTGGGACATTCTCGTGCCACCGCGAATCCGCTTGCGGCTATCTTCCGATTAAGCGGCGTGCGCATTCTAAAGCGAACTATCTTCGCTATACGGAGAGGCTTATTAATTCATAGGACGTAATTTCCTATGAATGAATAACAGGACTGCTGTTATCCTTATAAAAGGAGCAGCAGTCCTATGTTCCGTATCAAGCCCGATTTTAGAAAACCATGTCTTACCGCCATCACTCTTCTTTTCAAAAAGCCCTGTTTACCCAAGCCAGAAAAAAGTCTGATGGTCCTGCGGGTATCTTCGTCGAGCTGGCTTCCGTAAATATTCAAAAACTCGTCCGCCTGCTGATAAAGTGCATTCAGGGCTTCCCTCTGCTTTTTCAGAGCAGACACTCTGTTCTTAAAATAAGCGGCAAAACCGGAATCTCCGACCATATTTCCACCATGCTGACGATATAACAGTGTACTTTCTTCCACAAACCCAATTTTACCGAAGGAAGCGGCGATTAAAGCAACCCACCAGTCATGATACCTCGCATGCTGCGGCAGCCGGTTCCCCTGTAGCTTCTTCCGCAGGGCAGCGTTGACCATGACCGTGCAACCGATCAGCTTATTCTCCATCAAAAGATGAGCCAGGTCAGTCTTTCTCGGATTCAAGTGACCCGAACAGAAAAAAGAAGAATTAATAGTGGAGAGATTCTGATCCACAACCAGCGCATCCGTAAATACTGCGAGCGGATTCTCTTTCGAAAGCTGGGCTTCCATGTGTCGCATCCGCTTTAGAGTTATCCCGATTTTATTCGGCAACCAGACATCGTCCTGATCACTGAACATGATATAATCAGCGGTCATTTTAGCCAGAGCCTGAATGAAATTCATCGTTACACCATAATTGGACTCATTGCGGATCACTCGAACCTGACCGGGATACTCTTTCTCATAGCGCTCCAATTTAGATAAGGTTGAATCCTTTGATCCATCGTCAAAAACGAATAATTCAAAATCCTGATAGGAAGAAGACAGGATGGACTTGACCTGCTCTTCTACATATTTTTCTCCATTATAGGTTGTCATTACGATCGCTACCGTACTCACGTCTTTCTTCAACTCCAATCATAGTTACTTGCAGAGATGTCATTTCCAATAGGATCGGTTCATGCTGAATTTTTTCACCAACCCGGCCGGCAGGATCTCGTATCGCTTACCCAGCTGATACCCAAGAAATTTGAAACCGCTGCTGAAGATCAAATCCGGTATCAAATGGAATTTCTTTTTTTCACATAAATAGTTTATTGTATTCTTCACCAGTTTCATTCCCTCCGATTCTGACTTGATTCCGGAGAACACCTCCCGGTATTGCCAATGAGA
>JAEZLY010000034.1 GCA_023414985.1 Bacillota bacterium
GGAGTGCCTCTTACCGACTGTATCAATCCATGCGTTTTTGGCCCAAGGGGACAATTTTTGTATCTGTTGTGGATCCGGGTGTAGGAACAGCAAGAAAAGCCTGCGTTGCTAAGACCAGTGACGGGTATTATATCGTAACCCCCGATAACGGATCACTCTCGCATATCAAGCATTATGTGGGGATTGTTGAAGTAAGGGAAATTGATGAGACCGTGAACAGACTGAAAACGACCGAAGGTACCAGCATCTTTCATGGAAGGGACCTGTTCGGTTACTGCGCTGCAAGACTTGCAAGCGGAATCATTACCTATGAGCAGGTGGGAGCAAACTATCCGGTTCAGGATATCGTAGAGCATTCCATCTGGGAAGGAAAAATTACCGGCGATACGGCAGAGGGAATGTTCGAGATCTGCGATCCGAACTTCGGAAATCTCTGGAGCAATATTGGAGTAGAGCTCTTGCTCGCGAATGGTTTCAGCTATGGAGATATGGTTCGAGTGAAGATATTCTATAACGGAAAAGAAGTATATAACGAGGCAGTTCCCTTCGCCAGATCCTTTGGCTATGTAAAGCCGGGTGAGGCAGTTCTATATAATAATGAATTAATGAAGGCTTCCATAGCCCTTAGCATGGATAATTTCAGGGAGAGATATGGGATTGGCTTCGGGGAGGCCTGGAGAGTCACCTTGAAGAAGGAACAGTAAAAACTAAATTAAGGGAACAGGCAGAGCTAATTGAAGAACAGGCAGAGCTAATGAAGGGAACAGACAGAATTAAGACAATAAGAAAGGAATGGAACGGCAGAATATGAATGGCGTATTAATTATTCAATCCGACTTCGGCATCGCAGACGGTGCAGTCAGTGCTATGTACGGAGTTGCATATTCAGTAAATCCGGCACTTCGCATCTATGATTTAACCCATGAAATTCCCCAGTATAATATATGGGAGGCATCTTACCGATTGATTCAGACGGTAAGCTACTGGCCGAAGGATACTGTCTTCGTATCCGTGGTCGATCCGGGCGTTGGTTCGACAAGAAGAAGTATCGCAGTTAAGACCGAGGATGGGCAGTTTATCATTACCCCGGATAACGGGACACTGACCCATGTGAAGAGACTGAAGAGAATCACAGAAGCGAGAGAGATAGATGAGAAAGTGAACCGATTGCCAAACTCCGGCGATTCCTATACCTTCCATGGACGTGATATCTATGCTTACACAGGTGCGCGGCTGGCATCGGGGGTTATTTCCTTTGAGGAGGTCGGCCCTCTGGTGGAACTGGATAGTGTTGTGGAATTACCGATTATAGAGGCAAGAAAAGAAGGAGATATCGTAACCGGAACCATTGATGTACAGGACGTACGTTTCGGAAGCTTATGGACGAATATCAGCAAGACACTCTTTAACGAGCTAGGCATCACCTATGGCGGAAGGGTTGAGATCACGATACAGAATGATACCAGGGAGGTGTACCGGAATATCATGCGGTATGCCAAATCCTTTGCGGATGTCAATGTAGGGGAGCCGCTGCTTTATGTGAACTCTCTGGATAATCTTGCGGTTGCGATCAATCAGGGGTCCTTTTCCAAGGCTTATAATATCATGACCGGTTCCAATTGGAAGATTGCTGTCCGAAAGGCTCCCAAAATTATTTATGAATAATCCAGATAACCGTTGACATTATATAGTACTATATAGTACAATTCTTTGTGAAGGAGGCGATGAAACTGTATAAATCAATTGGAGGACACCTGATCTCACAGATTAAACAGGTTGGAAGCAGGATATTTGAAAAAATACTGGCAGAGAAGAATATTGATGCGTTTAACGGTGCCCAAGGCAGAATTCTTTATATCCTCTGGCAGACGGATGGTATCCCGATCATAGAACTGTCCAAAAGGACAGGGCTTGCCAAGACAACCCTGACCAGTATGCTGGACCGTATGGAGACTGCCGGCTTGATCAAAAGGTGCTTTGATAAGACTGACAGAAGGCAGATCCTGGTGGAACTGACAGAAACAGCAAGGGGACTTCAGACAGATTATGATGAAGTGTCAGACCGGATGAATGAGATTTATTACAGGGGGTTTTCGCTGGAAGAGATCCTTCAGTTGGAAGGATATTTACAAAGGATTCTATATAATTTAAACGGAGGGAATACAAATGAGTAAGATTTCGACACAGATTTCTAATGACTTTTGTCCTCAGACACTTTTTGTGTATGGCACCTACAAAGAGGATGGAACTCCTGATTTCGGTTTATTCTGTTGGTTTAGCTATATCTGGGATAAAGATATGGGTGTTATGGCCTGCATCGGAGGAGAGAAGCTTACGAAGCAGCGCATTCACGCCAATGGTGTGTTCTCTGCCAATCTGGTAACCGAAGCGATGCTTCCACTGGCGGATTACTTTGGGAATAAGGATGGTAATTCTTCGGAGAAGATGGATATCCCTCTTGAGGTGGAAAGGGGAAGAATATTGAACGTCCCTGTGCTTGCCTGCAGTCCGGTGGTATTCGAGCTTGAGGTAAAGCAGTTCCTGCCCCTGGACGGCGGAGAGGTGATGCTATGCAGGGTTAAAAATGTTCTGGCGGAGGAAGGCCTGGCAGATCAGAGTAAGAGTATTGAACAGAGAATTCAGGAGATTGCTCCGGTCAGCACTACCTGTCAGACCTATTTCACCTGGGACGGCAAAGCGGCCGGTCGATGGGGAGAGCCTCAGGAGCAAATAAAGAAATAAGAGTAATCTGTAATATATAATAGAACAATAGAACAAAGAGTTAAAAGGTAAGCTCACAATATGGAAGAACTTTGGTTCAGATAATACATCTGCCCGGAAGGTTTTCCATATTGTGGGCTTTTTTGTTTTACATAAACTTAACTTACATTATACCGAAGGATGATATTTTTGAATCTTATTTAATGTTAAATTAAACGTGTAGCAAAGAGTAAGAAAACTCATTTGCAGGAACAATAAAAATGACAAGAAAGCAGAAAGCAGAAAGAAGAAAGTAGAAGGAGATTAAGTATGAAGAAGAATTTTAGAGGAATTGCAGTTTTAATATTAGCACTTGTGTTTGTGACAGGTATTCTCAGCGGCTGTGGAAAAAGCAATAATACAGACAATAACCAATCATCACAAACCTCCGATACAACAACCCCGGCAGCAGGAGATACCAACACCGCTACGGACAGCACAGGAACAGATACAGCTAACTTAAGCGGAACTCTTACCATGGCAGGTTCCACCTCCATGGAGAAACTGGCCAATGTAGCAATCGAAGCTTTTATGAACAAATACCCCGGTGTTACAGCATCTGCCGAATTCATCGGTTCCAGTGCAGGAATTGAAGCCGTACTTGCTAAGACAGTAGATATCGGTAATGCATCCAGAAGCTTAAAGGATACAGAGAAGAGTGCCGGTGCGGTAGAGAACATCGTGGCAATCGATGGTATCGCAGTAATTGTAGATAAGGCAAATACAGTAGCAGATTTAACCAAGGATCAGTTAATTCAGATCTATAAAGGTGAAGTGACCAATTGGAAAGATCTTGGCGGAGCAGATCAGCCGATCGTTGTAATCGGAAGAGAATCAGGTTCCGGTACCAGAGGTGCATTTGAGGAGCTTCTTGCAATCGAGGATCAGTGTAAATACTCTAATGAGATCAACAGCACAGGTGGTGTTATGGCAAAGGTTGCATCCACTCCCGGCTCCATTGGTTATGTATCCTTAGATGTTCTGGATGACAGTGTAACTGCACTGAAGCTGGAAGGTGTTGAGCCTACTGCAGAGAATATCAAGGCAGGCAGCTATTTCTTAAGCCGTCCTTTCGTTATGGCAACCATCGGACAGATCTCCGAGCAGAACGAGATCGTGCAGGCATTCTTTAATTACTTAAAGTCAGACGAAGGTAAGCAGCTTATCGAAAGCATCGGATTAATCACTGTAGACTAATCCTACGCAGAGCGGAATAAATATAGATTGATTGGTGGGAAGAATTGTCGCGGGGTCATGATAATTCTTCCCACTTACCATATCAGGGTTAGGGCCAGCAGATCATTTCAAGTTACATACAGCATTTCAAGCAATAGGATAAGGGGTTATAAAATACAGGAGGATTGTAAGTTGAACAGTATAAAGACGAAACTGATTATTTCATTTTCATCGTTAATCTTATCGGTGACATTGATTATCGCATTAATTTCAATCGCAATCGGATATCATTCTCTGAAGGAGGAAGCAGAAACCTCTCTGGAGCTGCTGGCAAATGAGGGGGCAAAGCTTACGGCAAGCCGAATGGAGGAAATCGTAGCAACCTTGAGCATGATCGCTAAAAAATCAGAGATCGAACAAATGGGCTGGGAAGTTGATCTGGCTGTTATGAAGGAAGAGTTGGGAAAAACAGATTTTATCGATATCGGTTATGTGCTGCCCAATGGATATACCTATTATACCGACGGAACTGTGAGACTGATGAGTGATAGGCCGTATATCAGCAGTGCATTAAGCGGCAAGACCAAACTATCTGACGTCATTATCAGTCGTGTCACCAGACAACCGGAGATTGAGGTGGCAGTACCGGTATATAACAATGGGGTGGTAGTGGGAGCACTTGTCGGCAGAAGGAAGGCTGATTCCTTGAGTGAGATTACAAAGGATATCCGTTACGGTGAGAAAGGATATGTATTCATGCTGAATTCGAAGGGGATTACGATTGCCCATCCGGAGGAAGAAAAGGTAACGAAGAGATATAATGCCATCGAGGAAGCGGGGAAGAACCCTAAACTGAAAGAAACCGCTGAGGCGTATCAGAAAATCATCACGGATGAGACAGGAACGACCAGTTATCATATGGATGGGAAGCTGATCTATGCCGGGTATTCCACGATCTCAGGAACGGATTGGAGCTTTGTAATCACTGCGGAGCAGGGAGAGGTAATGGCAGCCATTCCGAAGATGATCCGGTACATAGCTCTGACAGTTTTCGCTGTATTCGCATGCAGTCTGGGAGTTGTCTATCTTCTGGACCATGCACTGATAAAGCCGTTGGCTGAGCTGACAAAGCAGTCAAAAAGAATTGGGGAATTGGATATCAGTGAGGATATCAAGGAAGAGCATCTGAAGCAAAAGGATGAGATCGGCACTCTGTCAAGGGCATTTCAGGCCTTAACAGATAATTTGAGAGAGATTATTCAGGATATTACCGGCTCTGCAGGGAGAGTATCCGATACAGCCACGAAGCTGATGTCTGTCGCACAGGAGACGGCCGCAGTATCCGAGGAAATCTCAACGACAGTCGGAGAGATTGCCAGAGGGGCTATGGAGCAGGCAGAGAATACCACCTCGGGACTCGAGCAGGCAACCATTCTCAGCGGGAAAATAACGGTCAACCACGAGCATATGGTGCATTTAAATAACATGACCGGACAGGTAACAGAGATGATTCGGGAGGGGTTACAGGATATCGAAAAACTGACGAATCTGACTGAAGATAATAATGCTGCAACAAGAAAGGCAAGCTCCATTATGGAACAGATGAGAAAGAGTTCCGGCCAGATCGGAGATGCCAGCAGGATTATTACGGATATGGCAAAACAAACGAATCTGCTGGCCTTAAATGCCACGATAGAAGCGGCCAGGGCCGGAGACGCCGGCAGAGGGTTTGCCGTGGTTGCAGAGGAGATTCAGAAGATGGCGGATCAATCTGCCGAATCTGCAGGATATATTAATCAAATCATACAGGAGCTTCATCAAAGCATCGGCTTGGTGGTAGAGAGTATGAAC
>JAEZLY010000064.1 GCA_023414985.1 Bacillota bacterium
TCCGATTTCCGTGCCGATCTGCTCGAGCTCGTCACTGATGACGTCAAAATCCTTTGCAGAGCCGTTTAAGTCTACAATCATCATCATATTAAAAAATCCCTGGACAATCGTCTGAGAGATATCAAGAATATTAATTTTATTGTACGCGAGATAAGTACAAACCTTGGCAATGATGCCTACGGTATCTTTTCCTACTACGGTAATTACAGTTCTCTTCATGGGGTGCTTCCTCCTTATATCGTTACCATCTCGGACGGTTGATCCCGATGGGCTACTCTCACATTCTTTGCTGAAAAGCCACAGCCTCTGCTTGTCAGTTCACAGCAAACGGTTTCATATGCCAGCTCTTCATAATTATTTTCCTTACTTAAATGAGCCAGCAGGATATGCTGTAATCTCGGGTGAATCAGTCTGCTGATCAGATCTGCAGAGGTATCATTGGACAGATGGCCTCTGTCACCAAGAATTCTCTGCTTCAGATAATAAGGGTACTTACCCACCATGAGCATATTCACGTCATGGTTGGCTTCTATCAACAAAAGCTCGGAGCTTTCCAGCATGGATACGATATAATCGTCGTATTTACCAAGGTCCGTCGCAATACCGACCTTCTGACCCTCCGACCGCATCGTATAGCAGACAGGATTAGAGGCATCGTGGGAAGTAGCAAAGGGCTCCACACTGATATCATTAATATAGAAGGATTCATTGGGCTTCACATAATGAAAGAGCTCCTCCGGTATCTCTCCCAGAGTCTTAATGCGGCTGATGGAACGGGCGGTTTCATAGGTCGCATAAATCGGCAGATGATATTTACGAGCAAGTATTCCAAGCCCTGATACATGATCCGAATGTTCATGGGTAATCAGGATCCCCTGCAGGGTATCCGGTTTAATGTCAATCCCGCTTAACCCGCTTTCAATCCGCTTCGCACTGACTCCCGCATCTACCAGAAGATTCGTATTACTGCTTCCGACATAGATGCAGTTTCCGCTGCTTCCGCTCGCAATACTGCATAATTTCATATTTCCTCCTAAGCTTTCACAAACCTTACGCACTGTGAAAGACGCTATCATCTTTCACTCTTATCTCGTTCATATGATGTTTTAAGCCTTCCTTTTTTGGACGCAAAAGCTCAATTCTTCACTTTCTAACTGAGTATCCCTCATTTCTATGATTTTGTCAAGAAATTTTCATGAATTATACACTCACTTAACACAAATCCTGATCCCATCCCGGAGCACAAAAAAGGAAGAAGCCTGCCACAGCCACTCATCAATAAAGGTAAGGACAGCTGTATTCTTGATGCAACTTTTCCTTACCTTTATCATGAATAAATGCTTGGTAAGCCTCTTCCTCATCAGAGGTATTTTTTTAAGGAAATCCTATGTACCGATCCATATATTTATCTTGCTTGTGTCAGCCACTTCTTCCCGTCCACAAATCTGGAGGTTAACATGGCACATACGGTATTACCGGTGGAATTCAATACTGTAGCGGGAGCATCGATGATCGTACTGATGACTGCTATTACCGGCAGAGCTTCCGGAGGAAAACCGTAAATACTCAAAATCAGCATTTCTCCGATCAAACCACCGCCTGGGATGGCACCCATGACTGCGCCTACCAGGAAGCCGACGCAGAGGATGGACAGTAAAGCGGGGAGGTTCGTGATATCCTTTCCGAATAGTCCAAACAGGAACACCACCTTCATGACACCACCGATCACGGAACCGTCCTTATGGGTGTTAACACCCAGAGGAATTACCGTCTCCGCGATATCCTTAGGAACACCGATCTTCTTGGTCGCGTCCAAATTCACAGGAATGGTAGCCGCACTGGAGCAGGTTGCAAGCGCCGTTACGGTCGGAGCAATTGCATTCTTCCAGAAGGTCTTAAGTCCGGGTCTGCCAGCCGCAACATAGGCATAGATGCTGAAGAACAGGAAATAGTTGATGATAGCCAGCACCAGATACAGTAAGAATACTCTCAGATACCCTTCCAGGATCTGAGTTCCCAGCTGACCGATAATGGAGGCAAAATAACAGCCCAAACCAATGGGAGCGTAATACATTACGATTTTTACCATCTTCATCATAACCTGTGCTGCCGAGTCCAGAAACTCTTTAACCGGCTTTGCTCGATCCCCTACCATTGCGGTGGCAATACCGAACATGACAGAGAATATAAGGATCTGAAGCATCTTGCTTCTTGAGAATAGCTCTGAGAAGTCACCAACGGTGATGGTCTGTACCAGCTGCTGGGGCAGAGAAAGCTGCTGTGCTTCGGCAACGATATCTTCACCTGAGCCTGACAGAATAGTACTGATCGTATCGGCACCAAGTCCCTTGGTCGGGTTAAATATTAAAACTCCTGTGATGGATAATATTCCGGATAATAATGCGGTGATCACGAATATGATTGCAGCATTGATAATGATCTTACCGAGTCTGTTCATACCGCTCATATTTGCAATAGATGAAGTGACGCTGAAAAACACCAGGGGCACAATCAGGGTAAACATCAGATTTAAGAAAATCTGACCCAAGGGCTCCAATACCTTCGCCTCCGGTCCCATGACAACACCAATCACCCCACCAATAAAAATCGATAACAAAAGAACAAATGACGATTTGTAGTTTTTGATAAGCTCCTTCATTACGCTCCTCCTTCCTTTCTACTACCATTATATACGCATTTTCAGCATTTTTCACGCCCCATAATGTCGAACATATTGCAAATTGTGCTTAAAATGTGCGAGAAGGCTGTTGCATACAGTTTATGTAGTTAAGATAAGGATCATAGGCGGCCCTCACACACAGATCGACGGACATCCTGCCGATATTGTTTGTCATAATCGAACATAAATGTTCGCTTCTGTCACACAATATCAGCAAGCTGTCCGTCAAACAGTGCATTACGGGCTACCTATGATCCTTACCTTAACAAATTAATTTTGTTTAGCAACAGCCCAATCTACATTTCTACCCTTTTATCAGCAGCTTTTCTACCTGCTCTTCGAGGGTTTCTACTGATCCGATGTTTTCGATGACCCTGGGGAATTTCTTGAGGAAGGCATCTGCCTTGCTTTGACTTGCAAAGATGGAATCAATCTTTTCATCTGTATAGCTGCGGCTGGCTTTCAGCCAATCCCTCCGCCGTTCCTCCGAGGCATAGACATACCAGACCTCGTCGCATACAAAGTCATAGCCCGATTCTATCATCAGAGCGGTCTCGATGATCAGATAGGGAATATCCGCAAGACTTCGGTGCCTATCGATTTCCTTTCTGACCTCGACCAGGACTTTGGGATGTGTAATCGCATTCAGCTTCTTCAGCTTCTCCTTATCTTCGAATACGATGACAGACAGCTTATGCCGATCAATCGATCCGTCCTCAGCCAAAATTCCTTTTCCGAAGTAATCCACGACCTCCTGATAGCTGACGCCGCCGGAGTCCATCTGTTCCTTCGCAATCCCGTCCGTATTCAGAACCAATGCTCCGTATTTCTCTTCCATTATCTTGGTTACGAGGGACTTGCCGCTGCCAATCCCTCCGGTTATCCCGATTACCTTCATGCATTCTCACCTTTTGTCATAGTAACCTTTTGCCTCTCCTCTGTATCACGGCAATCACAATTCTTACCATGTGAGTTCTTTCTTTACTACTTTGCTTCGAACCAGTTGCTGCCTTCCTTCACTTCTGCTTCCAGTACAACAGACAGCTGTGCTGCCCCCTGCATTTCTTCTATCATAATCTTCGATACCACTGTTACTTCCTCTTTATGAGTCTCTACCAGAAGCTCATCATGAATCTGGAGAATCAGTCTGGAACGCAGCTGTTCTTCCTTCAGCCTGCGGTTCACTCTTACCATGGCAATCTTGATGATGTCTGCTGCCGTACCCTGGATTGGAGAGTTCATAGCCACACGCTCTCCGAAGGAGCGCTGCATGAAGTTACTGGAGGTCAGTTCCGGGATTGGCCTCCGTCTGCCAAATA
>JAEZLY010000103.1 GCA_023414985.1 Bacillota bacterium
GCCTACGGCATAGGCTTCGAAGCCATTTCTCATTAACTCTTCGATTATATCATTCACTTTTCTCGGAATATGAAACCTCATGAGCCGCCTCCATTAATCAAATCTATCCCGATTATAGCAAAGCAAGGACGTTATTTCAAGGATTCCGGCTTCATTATTCAACCCGAGGAGCAGAAAGCTGTTTAGGAATCTATTTCCGCAGCAACGGGCAGCCTTGCTTTTCTTAAAAACAAAACACTTAGCAGAATCAGAGCCAGCCCGCTGATCAGCATAAGCAGGGCTATCCCGATATAGTTTAATGCAATTCCCGCAATACCGTAAGCAATCGGAAGAGAAGCATTTCCGGTCAGCGTTGCAATGCCGGATACCCTGCCCATCTTATCGGAGGGTGTATTCGCCTGCAGAAGCAGCTGCCAGAAGACGCCGGCGTTAGCTATGATGGCCCCGATCAGGAAAAGGATCGGAAGATATACTGCAACGATGGTAATACGCAGATAGAAGGCACTGCTGATACCCATAAAGCATATCCCGTAGAACAGGATCAGCCTCATGAGCCCCTTCTCCGTTGTCTCCTCCCCCGGGGAGGATTTTTTCAATCTACGGTAGACTGATCCTACGAGTAGACCAATCCCCAGCAGCATTTCAAGAAGGCCAAGATTATTGACCCCGATTCCGGAAAGCTTATTTGCAAGAAAAGGCAATACTACGGATAAGCTCCCAACAAAGAAATGTGCAGCTCCAATGACCGCTAATACCTTGATCAAGGTTTTACGCATACGGATATACCGTAAGCCTTCCCCAATGTCTCTAAAAATATGAAACTGTGCCCCCTCTGTATCTCGACAAGCAGCTTCATAGCGAAGGAAGCCGGCCAGTATCATCGCAGCGAAGAAGGATATACTGTTCATCAGAAATACAAAACCCGTACCAAGGAGACTAACCGTCAGTGCCCCCAGCATCGGCCCCAGAGTAGAGCATACTCCGCTGACCATCTGGCACATGCTGTTCGCTTTACTTAAGTCCTCTTTCCTTACGATATCAGGCAGCATTGCCTGGCTGGAAGGATCAAAGAAAGCTCCTGCAACAGAGAGGCTGATTCCGATTACGAATACCTGCCATATCCTCAGAATATCGAGATATGCCAGCACACTGATCATTAACACCAGCGTTCCCCGGACTGCGTCCGAGATTACCATGATATACTTTCTGTTCCACCTGTCACTGATTGCTCCGGAAAATAGTCCTACGACAATCCCCGGTACCACAGAAGCAAACATAAATAAGCCCATTGATACGGTTGAGCTAGTTTTCTGTAATATCCACCAGGCCAATGCTATCGCATAGAACTTATCCCCCAGCTGGGATATTAATTTACCAATCCAAAGTAATTTAAAATTATAATTAATCATTCCTGACACCTACCTTTCAGTTTTAGAATAAACTGTAAAGCTATAGTCAGGTCAAGAAATACTTTATTGAAAGTAATGCTTCATCGCGGTAATCTCCTCTTCCTCCATACCAAGAAATTCAAGGAAGAATCGATGTGCCTCCGGATCATTTCTCTCAAACTGTCTGTGAAAATGTTCCCTCTTTTCTGCATCAAACCCGAGCTCGGTAAGAAGCCCTGCAAAGGTGTCCTGGTCCAGCATCAGCTTCGTATCAGCAGAATATTTTGATTTGAGCAGCTCCACAATAAGCTTCTGCTTCAGTCTTAAATCCCGGATCTCCCTGTTTAGCTGCTGCAGCCTCTCCGTGAGTGCTTCCGCTTCTTGATTTACGTCCTGATCCAGTAGTTCTTTCATTTGCTCCAGAGAGATTCCCGCTTCCCGCAAGGTACAGATCTTTTGAAGACGATTCCGTTCCTCCTCCGTATACAAACGGTAGTTACTTTCTGTTCGATGACCTGGTTTCAGCAACCCAATACTGTCATAGTACAGTAAGGTGCTTCTGGACAGCTTCCCCTCCTGACACATCTGTTTTATGGTATACATAGCTCCTCCTCTCCGTATTATGATAAAAGTCTGCCCCAACCACTTATGCTTGCATTTCTTCAAGTAACAGCTGTTGTGCAGACTTCTTATCATATTATATTAAGAATGTTATTTAGAATCTCTTTTAGTAAGCCTTACCCCAATAGGTCATTGCTTTAGCGGGTTTTCCACAGCATACGCAGGTATCGCTGAGCTGCTCCTGCTCAAAAGGCATACAACGGGAGGTTGCTCCGGTCCGCTCCTTAATTTCCTTCTCGCAAGCCTCATCCTGACACCACATCGCTTTTACAAAACCGGGCTTCTCATTGATGGTCTTCTCGAATTCCTCCATGTTCTTAGCCACATAAGTGTGCGTATCACGATGCTTTCTGGCTCTTTCCAACATATCGGACTGCATCTGCTCCAGAATCTCTCCGGCCTTTACCGTAATCTCATCAAGGGATACAATAATCTTCTCCCTGGTATCACGTCTTACGATAACCGCCTGATTTGCTTCGATATCCTTCGGGCCAATCTCAATACGGATCGGAACGCCGCGCATCTCCTGCTCACTGAACTTCCAGCCGGGGCTCTTATCCGAATCGTCTACTTTAACCTTGAAGGAGGAAAGCTTCTCTTTCAGCTCATTAGCCTTATCCAGAACACCTTCCTTATTCTGATTGATTGGAATGATCATAATCTGGATTGGTGCAATTCTCGGAGGTAATACCAGACCGCTGTCATCACCGTGAACCATGATGATTGCTCCGATGATTCTCGTGGACATACCCCAGGAGGTTTGATGAACATACTGTAAGGTATTATTCTTATCTGTATATTTAATATCAAAAGCCCTTGCAAAGCCATCACCGAAATTGTGGCTGGTACCGGACTGCAGTGCCTTACCGTCATGCATCAGAGCTTCAATGGTATAAGTAGCATGTGCTCCCGCAAACTTCTCCTTCTCGGATTTACGGCCCTTAATCATCGGAATAGCAAGCACTCTCTCGCAGAAGTCTGCATATACATTCAACATCTGGATGGTCCTCTCCTCAGCCTCTTCTGCTGTCGCATGTGCGGTATGGCCCTCCTGCCATAAGAATTCCATGGAACGCAGGAATGGTCTGGTGGTCTTTTCCCAACGAACAACCGAACACCACTGGTTATATAATTTGGGCAGATCTCTGTGGGACTGCACAATCTTGGAGTACAAATCGCAGAATAAGGTCTCGGAGGTAGGTCTGACGCACATTCTCTCCTGAAGAGGCTCACCACCGCCATGGGTTACCCAGGCAACCTCAGGTGCAAAGCCTTCTACATGGTCCTTCTCTTTCTGTAATAAGCTCTCGGGAATGAACATCGGCATATATACGTTCTCAACTCCCGTCGCCTTAAAATCCGCATCCAGCTGCTTCTGGATATTCTCCCAGATGGCATATCCCAGAGGACGTAAGATCATACAGCCTCTGATACTGGAATATTCAATCAATTCTGCTTTCTTCACGACGTCTGTGTACCATTGGGCAAAATCCACATCCATCGAGGTAATCGCTTCCACAAGCTTCTTTTCCTGTGCCATGTCAAATCTCTCCTTCAAAATAAGATTATAGTAACTACTGATTAAAAGACTATAATAAGAATGTGCTCTGCACATTCTTCGCGCCCGAGCGGGTTGCGAAGCAACATATTACCTTATCCGCGAGGTACGCATCCAGCGGAGCATTTTTATTCATAGGATTCAATTTCCTATGAATAAAAATAAGCCCTTCAATCCGCAAGGGACCGAAAGACTCGGCGGTACCACCCTAATTAACTGCC
>JAEZLY010000148.1 GCA_023414985.1 Bacillota bacterium
GCCCTGTTTCCTCCAGAATGTTGGAAAGCATGGATACAAAGCCGGGTCGGTTAATCTGAACAGAAGAGATGTTGACGGAAACGGGTCTCGGCTTGGAACCTAAATCGAGGAGCTGCTTATTAAAGAAGCAGGCTTCTCTGATCAACCAGGAGCTGAGCTCTGCGATTAAACCGCTTTCCTCCGCTATCGGGATGAATTCCTTTGGTGTTATTTGGCCGAGCCTCTCACTCCGGATTCTCATCAAGGCTTCATAGCCTATGATATTATTCGTATCAAGCTCCATCAGAGGCTGATATTGTATGTAAATGTCATTGCTCTCTATGGCATTTCTAAGTACTTCAATGACCAGGGTATTGCGGTTTAATTCTTCTTCCATGGTACTATCGAAAAGGGTGAACTTGTTCTTACCGGTATCCTTGGATTTATACATCGCGATATCAGAGTTCTTGATCAGGGTCTTTGAGGATGCTCCGTTCTCTGGGTAGATGGAGATACCGATACTCATGGATACATAGACAATTTCTCCATCCAGATCAAGCGGACTTTTGAAGGTTTCGATGATCTGAGAAGCAAATTCCACTGCATATTCCGTAGCACCGATATCCTCCCGGAAGATCAAAAATTCGTCGCCGCCTGCCCGGGCTAACATACCGCGTCCGTCAATCAGCGTGGATAACAGCTGAGCAGTCTTGATTAGAAGGGTATCCCCATATTCATGGCCCAGGGTATCATTGACTGTCTTAAAATTATCCAGATCCACGAAATAGACGGAATGCCTTCTGCTATTTTGGGGAGAAGAGGATAACACGGCATTCACGTAATCCAGAAAGGCCAGTTTATTCGGAAGATTAGTCAAAGTGTCATGATAGGCCAGAAATTCAATGTGGTCGTAATTGGACCGGAGCTGTTCCTCGTTGGAGAGAAGCTCTTCGTGCATGGATTCCAGATCCTCGTAATTGGTCTTGATAATATGAAGCATCTTGTTGAAATTCTTGGAAAGCTCACCAAGCTCATTGTTGCTCTTGATATTCGACTGGACAGTAAGATTACCGTCAGAAGCCGTCCGCATTGCATCCCGCAGAGAGATGATCGGAGCCGAGAATTTTCTGGCAAGAATATTAGCAAATATAATAATGACGATCAGCAGAATGGTACAGATCAGTAACAACAGGGTCAGCATGATAGTGGTTACCGATTTGATTTCAGAGGTATCCTGCTTTACGAGCAGAACCCAGTTTAAATCCGGCAGAATAGTATAACCATACAGTTGGTTGGTATTATCAAAAAAATATTCAAAGGAACCGTTCACAGGCGTCAAGCCTTTGTTATAGTCAGTTACGATAGAGGAAAGTCTTTCGGAATGAATACCCGAACCTATGTAGGAAGGATCCGGATGGTAAATGACATTACCGGTCTTGTCCAAGAGGATACAATAACCGGTTTCACCGATGGTAAGAGAACCAAGATAATTTTTAAAGTAAGACGCATTCATGGTGCTGATGACATAGCCGCAGACAGAGCCGCTTACCGGATCAGTCATTGGGGCACCGATTTCTAAACAGTAGATTGTTCTGCCGTCCTTAGTAACCGGGTGAATTCCGTCGACTGCAATTGCGATCGAGCTGGTAGCCAGCATATAAGAAAGGGTTAATTCGGATCCGGTGGTCTGCCCGATCACATCCATATTCGAGCTCGCGATTACTTCGTTCCTTATGTTATAGAGGGAGATTCGCTCACAATTATCATAGGATTCGCATCTTTTCTGCAGGATGCTGTTTACAGTACTATCAGAGAAGGCATGTCCCGTATTACTGTTCGTGACAGCAGATAAAAGCTCCTCTTGAATTGCTAATAAGGACACCTCTGTCCGTTGTGTCTGTAGCTTGGCTTCCAGTCCATAGCTGCTTGTCTGAGCAGTCCGCTCCAGATTCTGCGTATTGATTTCCACGAGCCTGTTGGTCAATAATCCATGAGCGATTACTGAGACAAGAATAACAGGAATCATGGATGAGATAATTAATAAGATACGCAGGGACTTTTTAATTGACATTGCTGCTGACCTCCAAGTACAGTAACATTTCTTACCTTATTAAATAACTGATTAATTATGTTTATTCTACCAATTATACGGAAATATTGCAATATTTTTATATATGGGGCATATGTAAAACACTGCTTATTACTATTGTTATCGGATAGATCTTCCAATTCATTAATAATTTGTGAAATGGATATATTTTTGTTGAAAAGAAAGCCTTTTAAGGGTATACTTGTAATGTTTAAATGAGGAAAAGCAGGTAGAAAGTAGGACTACAGACGAATGTATAGATTGATTGAACAGGATGGAAGAGCAAAGAGTGCTGAATTTGAGACCGTCCATGGTACGATTCAGACTCCTGTATTTATGAATGTCGGAACGGCAGCAGCCATCAAGGGAGCGGTCTCTACCATGGATTTAAAGGAGATCGGAACTCAAGTCGAGCTTTCCAATACGTATCATCTGCATGTCAGACCCGGTGATAAGATTGTGAGGCAGATGGGCGGACTTCATAAGTTCATGGTCTGGGACAAACCAATCTTAACAGATTCGGGCGGATTTCAGGTGTTTTCTCTCTCAGGACTACGCAAGATAAAGGAAGAGGGGGTCTACTTCAATTCTCATGTGGATGGTCGAAAGATATTCATGGGACCGGAGGAGAGTATGCAGATCCAATCCAACCTGGCATCCACGATTGCCATGGCCTTTGATGAATGTCCTCCGCATCCCGCAACCAGAGAATATATGCAGAATTCCGTAGACCGGACCACCCGCTGGCTGAAACGCTGCAAGGCAGAGATGGATCGTCTCAATGGGCTTGAGGATACCATTAACCGCAATCAGATGCTGTTCGGCATCAACCAGGGAGGCACTTTTGAGGATATCCGAATCGAACATGCCAAGGTAATATCAGAGTTTGACTTGAATGGTTATGCTCTGGGCGGGCTGGCTGTCGGAGAGAGCCATGAGGAGATGTACCGGATCATTGAAGAGACAGTTCCTTACCTGCCCCTGAATAAACCGGTTTATCTGATGGGCGTAGGAACCCCTGCCAATATCCTGGAGGCAGTAGACCGGGGAGTAGACTTTTTTGACTGTGTATATCCTACCAGAAACGGAAGACATGGACATGCGTATACCAACAACGGAAAAATGAACCTGATGAACGCAAAATATGAGCTGGATGACAGACCGATCGAAGAGGGCTGTGGCTGCCCCGCCTGCAGTCATTACAGCAGGTCATACATCAGGCATTTGCTCAAAGCAAAGGAAATGCTGGGTATGCGACTTCTTGTATTGCATAATCTGTACTTCTATAACCATATGATGGAAGAAATCAGGGAAGCCATCAGGGAAAAACGATACGCACAATACAAAAAGATGCGACTGGAAGGATTTGTTAGGAGCGAAGACTAAGTGCGAATAACATTGAATTATAGAAAATAATAATCAGGAGGAATTTTAGAATGAATACTATTACTTTATTAGCTGCAAATGCATCAGGCGGCACCGGAAGTGCTCTGTTATTAATCGTTGAGGTTGCTTTCTTGGGACTGTTGCTTTACTTCATGCTGATCCGTCCCCAGAGAAAACAGCAGAAGAAGATGAACATGATGCTCTCAACTCTGGCAGCAGGTGACAGCGTTCTGACTTCAAGCGGTTTCTACGGGGTGGTAATTGACGTTATGGATGAAATCGTAATCGTAGAATTCGGTAATAACAAAAACTGCAGAATTCCAATGAAAAAAAGCTCTATTGTAGAGCTGGAGAAGCCCAACACAGAGAAATAATCTGTTGGTATTGGTGTTGAAACAGTAATTAGAAAGCTGTCCACGGAGGTATTCCAAGGACAGCTTTTTCTTTTCGGAAATATGCAGATATCTTTCCTTTCCCATGATGAAGGTTTTATCTGACCCCAATATAGAAATAAAATAGAAGTAGAATCAGGGTAAGAACCAATATCATCATGGCTCGCTTGTGCCTTGCCTCCCGAAAGAAGGCGGCAGCTTTCACATCAAGATAATAGGTACCGTTACCACAGGGAACGAATATACCCCGATTACTCAGCCTGATAAAAATATAATTAGTCGGAACTCCAACCGACTCCGGCTGGATCGCATGTGCCGCATCCACTGCCCCCTGCTGTAGAAATGTATTGATATACTGATTTTGCTTCCGTATAATTACTGCACCTGCTGCACTCATTGTATCCTCCCAATACTCCCTATGATAATAAGCTTCCGGCATCTATACTTTGCCGGTGATCAGTTTTGATTATATCATAGATTGGAAGGTTTGGAATATTTCTACAAGCTAATTAACCGCATTTTAATCAATTCTTAAGGGACAAACGCCGGGATAGATAAAAAGGCTGGATGAAAGGCATAATCTGGTGTATACTATGCGCCATAGCATAGCAGCAGAAGTTCATAACATAGGAGGAACAAAATGAGTATTTATTCTATCACAGGGGAGAATTTAGAGAATTTAGAAGGTCTGTTTGCCGGTTGGGAGGAGACGATGATATGGTCCTGTCTGCAGGGGATGATGGGAAGTGCATGGGCTGACGATGTTGTCCACCCGAGCTCCGCACAGCTGGTGGTTGCGGATTTTTGTCTCTTTGCGGGGAAACCGTTGGAAGAACTGGTCAGAAACAGACCCGTGGAGCATAAATCGGATTTTGTTATTATGATCCCTCAGAAGGAAGACTGGGGAGAGTTGATTGAGAAGGTGTATGGGGAAGCATCGAAGAAAGTAACCCGTTATGCAATAAAGAAGGAAGTTGGAGTATTTGATCAGGATAAATTACAGGCGCTTGCCGGAGAGATTGACTCCGAGTATGAATTAAGGCTCATTGATGAGGAAATCTATGAACAGATATTAAGTAATCAGTGGTCAAGAGATTTATGCGGCCACTATGCGGACTATCGGCAGTATCATGACCGTGGATTGGGTGTAGCCGTACTTCATCGGGGAGAGGTGGTTGCCGGTGCCTCCTCCTATACGGTATATCGGGAAGGAATCGAAATCGAGATCGATACCAGAGAGGATTTCAGGCGAAAGGGACTGGCGACTGTCTGCGGTGCCAGACTGATACTGGAATGTCAAAAGCGCGGACTGTACCCGAGCTGGGACGCTCATAATAAGTGGTCCGTCGCCCTGGCAGAAAAGCTGGGGTATCATTTCGATAAAGAATATACCGCATATGAAGTCACTGATTTCGGAAACTTTTAGGTAGACGGTCAGTTTATGGAGCTGTCGCAATAAGCTCATTAAAGCTAAGGTAAGGATAATATGCATCCCGTAACCTGATTAGCTCGTATACTCGCTATCAGGTTCGCGTGCGCGTTCGCTTTTACACAAGCGAGCTTGTAAAAGCTCACTTTGCATTCGCGCAAATGCACTCAGTCCGGCAATCGGTGTGTGAGGGGTGCTGTTATCCTTACCTTTAGTTCTTATATTTTGCGACAGCCCATTAAACTAATTCAATCTTATATTTCTCGAGCCAATAGTTCACCTGCAGCAGAAATGCGATCTGCTGGGGAGCTGCCATCAGCTGTCCGTACCAGGGCTTTCCATAGTCACTCGGAGAGGATAGGAATACCTTTACTTTAGCTAAGTCTATCAGCGGACGGATCGGAGCATTCGGATCGGACAGAACCTCTAGCAGACGGTTCCCGAGAAGCCTTTCATAATCCGGATGATAGGTCTTCGGATAAGGGCTTTTTTTGCGATACAGGATCTCATCGGGGATTAAGCCTTTCCCTGCATCCCGCAGGAGCTTCTTCTCTGTTCCGTCCATACTTTTCATCTCCCAGGGAACATTCCATATATATTCCACAATTCGATGATCTGCAAAGGGAACTCTGGCCTCCAGTCCGGAGTTCATGCTGCAGCGATCCATACGGTCCAGCAGGGTGACCATAAACCATTTCAGATTCAGATAAGCAATCTCCCGGCGTCTGGCATTTAGTCCGGTTTCTCCGGCGAGTCTCGGTGTCTCGGCGACGGACTTCTCATAGGCTGCTCGGACATAGCTGTCTAAGTCCAGTATGGTTAATAAATCCTCAGAAAGCAGAAACTTACGTGCTTCCATGTTGCCCGACCAAGGGAAGGTATTCTGCTGCATCAGTTCCGGTCTGCTGTTCCAGGGATAGCCTCCGAAGATTTCATCGGCACATTCACCGGTCAAGGTAACCTTGGTTTCTGCGGCAACCTTTTTACAGAAATACAGCAGAGAGGATTCCACATCAGCCATATTGGGAAGATCTCTGGCATCCACAGAGGGATAGAGATTATCCAGCAGGTCAAAATTGTCGCATTCCAGATAAGTATGATCACTCCCCACGTGTTGGATCATGATATCAACGTAAGGGCGATCCTGAGTCGGCTGGAAGGAGTTTGATTGAAAATGCTTTGCGTTATCCAGAAAATCAAAGGAATAGGTACGTAGCTTCAGTCCCTTTTCCTTCAGTTCTTTGGCACAGATCGCTGTTACAAGGCTGGAATCCACACCACCGGACAGAAGAGTACAGATTGGGATATCTGAGATCATCTGTCTTTTTACGGCATCATATAATAGGAAGGAGGTCTTCTCGACGGTTTCCTGATAAGAGTCCTCATGAGGAGCGCTGACCAGACTCCAGTAGGGCCTCTGTCTTAAACCGTTGGCATCAAAGGTAATCAGATTGCCGGCAAGTACCTCATAGATATCCTTGAAGACGCCTTTGCCGTAGGTCTTTGCCGGCCCCAGGCCGAATATTTCGCATAATCCGTCAGCATCCACCCGTGGCTTTACACCCGGATATTCAAATAATGCTTTAATCTCGGAAGCGAATACTATACTATTATCTACTACGGTATAAAAGAGAGGTTTCACCCCAAAACGATCCCGGGCCAGATATAGGATATGGTCATTTTCATCCCAAACCGCAAAGGAAAAGATACCGTTCAGCTCCTTTACAAATTCGCCTCCGAAGGCCATAAAGCCGGTCAGGATCACTTCGGTATCGGTATGTGTTTTAAACAGGTATCCCATTCTGATCAGCTCATCCCTGAGCTCTGCCGTATTATAAAGCTCTCCGTTATAGATAATAGTGTAGGAATTACCGAATTTCTGTTTTGTCATAGGCTGGTGCCCGCGGTTTAGATCAATGATGGAAAGCCTTGTATGAGCCATTCCGATTTCCTCGGCAAGCAATTCTCCTTCATCGTCCGGCCCACGGTGTATTAATACCTGTCTCATTTTATACAGCGTATGGTGCCACTTGGCATAATTTCTCGTATAATCCTCGGAGGTATTACAGAAACCGGCAATCCCGCACATATTATCACCTCATATTATTTTTTTGTTGGTTTGCTCTACGCTGATAGAAGGTATCAGCTCGGAGCCAGGATGATCGGCTGCAGCTGCTTGCCGGACAAAGCCTCTTCTATCGTAGGAAGCATTAAGTCAAAATGAGCTACCATGGAGAAGGGCTTTTTCTGATAATTATCCTGGCCAAAGGGTACAAAATAAAGGTTTTTTGAATTCAGAAGAAGTCCAATGTTCTTTAAATTATTACCTAATGCATCGTTTGTTGCCATAGCCAAAACGACGGGTTTATTATTACGAAGCTGGCACTTTGCTGCCATTAATACCGGAGAATCGGTGATGGCATTCGCCAGCTTTGCTAAGGAATTTCCGGTACAGGGTGCAACTATTACAACATCAAGCAGGTTGTTTGGACCAATTTTTTCAGCCTCAACAATGGTTGTAATTGGTACTCTTCCTGTGATCGCTTCTGCCTTTTTAAGAAAATCGTCCGCTTTTCCAAACCTGGTGTCAGTCACCTGCGAACGATCGGAAAAGATGGTGTAGACTTCTGCTTTTTCCTGTACCAGACGTTCTATCTGGGGGAATACTTGATCATACGTACAATAGGAGCCTGTCATGGCTACTCCGATTTTCTTTCCACTGAGTGTCATTTAATCACTTCTTTCTTTGATGAGCGTACAGATTTCTGTCACTAATATCTCGGCAGATGTCCTGGGCGCTACCTTTCCGGGAAGGCCAAGACATAATCTTGCATTCAGCTTACGTTCCTTGGCGAAGGTGAAATCCACCCCTCCGGGTGCAGATGCGATGTCTATAATCGTGACCTCCTTATCTGCATACTCCAGACAGTCTTTCGTAAGTATAAGGGAGGGAATTGTATTAAATATATACTGACAGGAGGATAAGACACATTTTATATAAGGCAGAGTGATTGTTGACAGTCCGGAGGCCTCAGCATAGGCAAGGGCTTCCCGGGAACGCGCAGCCACAAGGACATGAGCATCCAGCGCTTTCAGCTTAGCTGCAAGCACTTTAGCGCAACGTCCATAACCCAGAACCAGACATTTGCTGCCGTGAAGATTTGTGTCACTTGCTGCAATTGCCTCCATGATTGCACCCTCTGCTGTCGCAATGGCATTCAGGACAGTAATCCGTTCATCCTTCATCAAATCATGGCAGAGGATCCCTTTGGATTCACAAAGCTCAGTTATAAAAGGAGGAATGACACCTGCAAACAGAAGATGATCACCGGTTAAAAGCTGTGATACCTTGGACAGAGTCAGATCCTCCGGTGCATGCTCAGCATGGACGGTTACCTTATCCCGGGACATCGGGATCGGACCGATGAGTATCCTGCATTGTTCAAATAATTCCGTAAGAGAGGAAAGCATGGTACAGTTCTCGTGATTCACCGGTGCAAGTGTACTGTAGGTGGCAACCTGAAAGCCTTTTGCAAGGAAGGAGGCTGCCATATAGACCTGGCGGTTATCTCCGCCGAAGATTCCGATATCATACCCTGTGGACATATATTTCACTCCTTTATGCCACATTATATGAATGCATATGCAAAATGTGAATGCATAGCAAATATAGACATTTCACACTAAAATAAAACGAAAAAGGATTTCTGTGACTAAAAAAGACAAAATCGAACATAATTATATCGAGATTAAATTGTATAAAGTTAGTTCTTGTCTTGACTAATATACACTTTTGTATTAGAATGTCTGTATAATTTATATACTAAGGAAGTGTATGGTTAATATACTTCCTTTTTATATAGCATAAAAGGAGGAGAATATATTATGAAA
>JAEZLY010000202.1 GCA_023414985.1 Bacillota bacterium
GTGCCATACATACCCGGGTTCCGTTGTCGGATCGAATGGATATAGATTCTCGCCCGGTTTGACACCTCCTGTCGGAACATCCTGCGGTGCAAAACGTACTCTAATTCGGGTTACCTGATTCGGGTTCATTCTAACAGTATCTTTCCATCCTAATTCATTATCATCAGGCTTGATTGGGCCACTTGGGGATAGGAATGGTTCGACAGGTACTTCAATGGTTGGATGCATTAATGGTACCGTCCCGTTCATCTCTTCCCATTTTTTCATATATCCGGCAGCATCATAATCCTGGCGGTTTAGCAACTGGAATTGTACCAGATGCAGATGAATAGGGTGTGTATCCATGGTCAGATTAGCGATCACCCATTCTTCTGTAGATCCGACTCTTGGAGTTTCAGAGATAGGTGACATCCACATTTGTCCGTTTAATACTATCATTGTAGGACCATCCGGTGTCGTTACCTCGTTCAATGTTAAAATTCTTTTAGTATCAGGTCTTAATAATGGGATGGTATTTAGCTTGCAGGGAAGCTTTTTCGGTTTCTTAGGCATCGGTGCATCGACAGGAACTGTAAATTGCATAATCTGTCCGACAGTATTATAATCAGCACTGTCTCCATCCGGGAAAGGAGCATTCGCATCATTGAGTAACCTGACTTTTGTTCCCGGAGTTAGTTGCGAAAAATCGATTACTATATCTGCACGCTCTCCCGGTGCTATCAGTAAGGAAGTTAATTCTACCGGTTTTGGTAAGAAACCGCCATCAGTGCCTATTTGAATAAATGACATATCATTGGACATTTTTAAATTATAAAATCGTGCATTGGATCCGTTTAGTATGCGGAAACGGTATTGGTGACGATCAACATTAAGATTTGGCCATACCTTACCATTCACCATGATGGTATCTCCGAAAAATTCCGGATTCCAATAAGGGTGAATATCCGGAATATTCCCAACATTCGTAAACAGGAACGATCCATCCGTATTAAACATTCGATCCTGTATCGCCAGTGGAATTTCATACTTACCTGATGGTAGATATAATTTCTCATCCGGACTGGTGTGATCTTTATCCCTAAGCAGGTAAAAACCGGCCAAACCTGCATAAACATTTAACCTTGTAATGCCCATCGTATGATCATGATACCAAAGCGTAGCAGACTGCTGTTGATTCGGATAGTAGTATTGAGATGTTTGATAATTCGGTCCACGTTTCCCATCAAAAGTAAACCAAGCTTCAGGGTAGCCATCATTGATCGATTCATTCTCTCCGCCATGTAAATGCGTAACGATTGGTATAGGAAATTGAGCACGTCGAAAGCCCGGAGGAAATGCAGGCCAGGGCTTAGGGACATGATGCATCGGCATATGATTCGGGTTAGCCCAGTGTAATGTAGGGTCAACCGCAAAAAGGTGCTTTCCCCTCAATTTGTTAATCCATTTCACTTTTACCGGTATATCCCGAATTGCTTCAAAAGTAGCTCCGGGTGCACTCCTGGAATACTTTGCTTTTCCGGTCTTTTCATCTTCTATCATTCCTCCATAGCCCCAAACTTTCGTCGGCGGCAATCCAGGGGGTAATATCTGCTGCTTAAATTCACTGATATCAATGATATAGAAATGCTTTATAAATTTTTTAAACAGATTCCAGCGTCCTGTAATACATGGTTTAAAAACCGGAGGTTTGGATAATTGATTAACATATTTGGGTATATCCTTCGGATCCAGCTTCGTTGGCTGATTAGTCTGATTGTCCTGTTCTTTTTGATTTAACTTGCTCAATTTATAATCCAGTAAAATATTCTTAATGTTATAATACTTATTCATCGCATAATAAAGTAACATATTTATATCTCCTTCCAATATTGTCATATTATTACATATGATAATATTGGCTAAAAGGTGTGTAATTGCGACAAACATACGAACATAGTTATTTTGATCTCTTGTTCGTTATAGGTAATAGAAAGAGCCCTGTAAACGTTAATTTACAGGGCTCTTTTTTTACAGGGTCAACAGGACAACAGGTTTCATCCTATAGCTTTTTAATTCTCTCAATCGCTTCCAGGGTGCTCTCATAGGTACCGAACGCCGTCAGCCTGAAATAGCCTTCGCCGCTGGGACCGAAGCCCGAACCGGGGGTACCGACAACATTTGCCTTGTCCAATAAATAATCGAAAAACTCCCAGGAGGTCATGCCCTTCGGTACTTCCAACCAGATATAAGGTGCATTGACACCACCGGATACGGAGTAACCGGCACTGTTCAGTCCCTCTCTGATTACCTTTGCATTATTCATATAATAAGCAATCTGCTCCTTGGTCTGCTTCTTTCCCTGCTCCGTATAAACTGCCGCACCGGCATACTGGGTAATATACGGTGCACCGTTGAATTTTGTACCGTGGCGTCTTGCCCAGAGGCTGTTTAAGGATACGTCACCGCATTTCAATTCCTTTGGAATGACGGTAAAGCCCAATCTCGTCCCGGTAAAGCCTGCATTCTTGGAAAAGCTGCGAAGCTCGATGGCGCAGGTCTTAGCACCCTCGCATTCATAGATGGTATGAGGAACATTATCCTCTGAGATATAAGCTTCATAAGCAGCGTCGTAGATAATGACAGCTCCTACCTTGTTGGCATAATCCACCCATTTCTGCAGCTCAGCCTTGGTGATGGTGGAGCCGGTGGGATTGTTCGGGAAACAGAGATAAATCAGATCCGGTGTTTCCTTCGGAAGCTCAGGTGTGAAGTTGTTCTCTTTTGTACAGGGCATATAGATGACATTGGTCCATCTGCCGCTGTCTGTCAGATACTCTCCGGTTCTGCCCGCCATGACATTAGAATCTACATACACCGGATACACGGGATCGCAAACCGCTATCTTATTATTTACGTCAAAGATCTCTTGAATATTACCGGAATCACTCTTTGCACCGTCACTGATAAAAATCTCATCAATCGCAATGTCTACTCCACGTGTTTTAAAATCCTGCTCTGCAATGGCACTGCGCAGGAATTCATAGCCCAGATCGGGAGCATAGCCCTTGAAGGTCTCCTTCTTCCCCATATGGTCAACAGCCACATGAAGGGCATCAATCACTGCCGGAGCCAGAGGAAGGGTTACATCTCCGATTCCCAGGCGGATGATCTTCTTGTCCGGGTGCAGTTCCGTAAATTCCTTCACCTTTTTGCCGATCGTGGAGAAGAGGTAGCTTCCGGGTAACTTCAGATAATTTTCATTGATTTTAAACATGTCAATCATACCTTTCCGAGACGAATTTATTATATTTATAACCTAAAATGCAAAAATATTCAAGCTATTTCTTTCCGAAATTATCATTTGAAACCATAAATCGAATCCGATATATAACTATACGTCAATCTCACCCTCGAATACCTTCACGGCTGGCCCGGTCATAAATACGGTGTTTGCCTTTTCATCGTAACGGATCTTTAATTCTCCGCCGAGCAGACTTACCGTAACTTCATTGTCCGTATATCCGTTCAGGATACACGCCACAACGCTGGCGCAGGCTCCGGTGCCGCAGGCCAGGGTCTCACCCGAGCCTCTCTCCCAGACACGCATTTTGATATGCTTGCGGTCAATGATCTGGATAAATTCCGTATTTACCCGCTCCGGAAAGATCTTATGATGCTCGAATTTCGGTCCGATGGTTTCCAAAGCAAGGCTTGCTGTATCCTCTACAAATACCACCGCATGGGGATTGCCCATGGATACGCAGGTTATCTCATAAACCTGTCCGTCTATCGTAATCGGCTCTTTCCTCAGGATTTCCTTATCTGATACCACAGGTATGAGGGAGGGCTTTGTTATCGGAGCTCCCATATCAACTGTTACCCAGGTGACCTCTCCGTTCTCCACCGTTAAGTCAAGCTCCTTAATTCCGCTTAAGGTCTCAATCTTAAGCTTTTTCTTATCTGTCATCCCTTTATCGTAAACAAATTTCGCAACACAGCGGATTCCATTGCCGCACATCTTTCCTCTGGATCCGTCATTGTTATACATATCCATCATAAAATCAGCCTTCTCAGAAGGTCTGATCAGAATTAAACCATCGGAGCCTACACCGAAATGCCTGTCACTCACTTTGATTGCCGTCTCAGGAATATGATCGATCAGTTCTTTCGTACAATCCACATAGACATAATCGTTCCCGCAGCCCTGAAGCTTAGTAAATTTCATACCAAGTACCCAACCTTTCTTTCATTGTTCATCGTTTCTTTCACGTTCTCTTTACCGATTGTTATTATATCAAAATCTATTCCCCGGGTAAAGCCATCCAATGAGAAAAGGCACAATACGGATATCAGGAAGCACAATATGGCACTTTGAGGTGATAATGCCACGAAAGAGAATGGGCTAGTTTCCCTCACACACACGTTGGAAGACATACAACTGATTTGTTTGCGACAAACGTACATGAATGTTCGCTTGTCTCACACAAATTCAGCAGCATGTCTTCCAAAGAGTGCATTACGGGAATACTAGCCCATTCTCTTTCTGTGCCATAAACAAATTTGAAAAGTCCCTTCGGAAGAGCGCTCAGCGCCTTATGACACTTTTTTTATAAAGCTCTAAAACATCTTCAGTACCATCTCAGCCATCTCAACAAGATTGGTACCGCTGTCCATGCTGTGCTTCTGCAGATAACGGTGTGCTTCATCCTCCGTCATATTATTACGATCCATTAATAATAATTTTGCCTTTATAATGGTGGCTTTCTCTTCCTCGCTCCGCTGCTTCGGCTTATCCTTGTCTTTCTTCTTACGTCTCTGGTATTGATAAGTCATCATCTGAAGCGTATTAAGAAGATCATGGGTCCTGATTGGCATGGGCAAACAGACGATGTTATTATTCTGACAGTATTCCAGCTTTTCCGGAGAAGCGATTAAAAGCATTTCAAAGCCCTTAGGAAGATAATTGTTCAATTCACTGAAATGCATATCAGAAAACCGATAGCCGCATACAATGATTCCTTCATCCAGATCATTGGCATGCGTAATAATCTGCGAGCCTAAGGTACAGGTTTCACTGACATTATATCCATTCCTGATTAGTAGGTTCTTAATGTTATTGGCGTCTTCCATCTTGGGAAATCCAACAATTATGCTAAACACATCTGTTCACCTCCGTTCCCTGAATTTTTGTAAACGAAAGTGCCCGATTAAACGCGGTACAGATACTGGTCAATTTCCCATTGCGTAACCTGGGTCCGATAATCCTCCCATTCCACCCGTTTGGCTTCAATATATTTTTTGCTGATATGATTGCCAAGAACCTTCTGAATGAAATCACTCTTCTCAAGATCATCAATTGCCTCACAAAGATTGGCCGGCAGACGTCGAACACCGAGTGACTGTCTTTCTTCCGCTGTCAATTCGAAGATATTCCGGTCTATACTATCCGGAGGGGTCAGCTTATTCTTAATGCCATCCAGGCCTGCTGCCAGACACACTGCAAGCGTCAGGTAAGGATTGGCTGCCGGATCGGGACATCTAAGTTCCAGTCTGGTATGTGCACCGCGGTTTGCAGGAACACGGATCAATGGACTGCGATTGCATGCTGACCATGCAATATAAACCGGTGCTTCATAATTCGGAACCAGTCTTTTATAGGAATTTACCAGTGGATTGGTAATCGCTGTCATGCTTTCGATATGCTTCATAATACCGGCGATGAACTGATAAGCCTCCTGACTTAAGCCTAGCTTATCGGTCGGATCATCAAAGATATTTCTGCCATCCTTCGTTAAGGACATATTTACATGCATACCGGAGCCGTCCACCCCATATTTGGGCTTAGGCATGAAGGTGCAATGCAGACCGTGCCGCTTGGCAATGGTTCTGGCAACCAGCTTAAAGGTCATGATATTATCTGCCGTGGTTAAAGCATTATCATATTTGATATCGATCTCATGCTGGGCAGGAGCCACTTCATGGTGGGAGGCTTCCACGCTGAGGCCCATGTCCTCAAGCGTAAGTACCATGTCTCGCCGCGCATTTTCACCGAAGTCCAGCGGTCCAAGATCAAAATAGCCTGCTCTTTCATTGGATGTAGTAGTTGGCTGTCCGTTCTCTTCCATATGATATAGGAAGAATTCCAGTTCGGGACCCACATCAAAGGTATATCCCATCTCTTTCGCCTGCTCTATCGTCTTTCGCAGAATATATCTCGGATCGCCCTCGAAAGGCTTACCATCCACGGTATAGACGTCGCAGATCAGTCTTGCAACCTTGCCCTGCTGAGGTCTCCAGGGAAAGGTAACATAGGTATCCAGATCCGGATAAAGATACATATCGGATTCTTCAATACGAACAAAGCCCTCGATTGATGACCCGTCAAACATACATTCATTATTCAGCGCTCTTTCCAGCTGGCTGGTCGTAATCGCTACATTCTTCAAATTGCCGAACATGTCGGTGAATTGAAGGCGGATAAATTCCACATCATCCTCTTCCACCATTCTGATAATATCCTGTTTCGTATACTTCATCTTCATCACTCCTTATATTTTCATTTTATGTTATATTGATTATTTTTAAGAATAAAGGGTCTGCAAAGCTGCATTTTCCTATTACATAAAAAAGGGCTGAAGTTTCCGAATCCGGAACTCCTTCGCCCATATTACCTAAGATAATAACAGTCGGACTGCTGTTTTGTCAATATGATATTTTCAGGCTGCGGGTATAAATATATTCCATATCCTCCCTGGACGGAGTTACCCTGGAGTTTCTAACGTTTTTTGCCTGAACTGCAATAGAAAGAAAGCGTTCCAGTTCCTTTTGCGAAATCTCCTCCCGATCGCCCAACAGCCGCAGAAAGATTGCCTCAAATTCATCCATAGAGGCTGCTCCGGAGGCAGACAGGATTTTCTTGACTGTCTCAGCATCGCTTTTGGCAAAAAACCGCAGGAAGCTCGGTAAGAGCAACGCATTCGCTCTGCCATGATCAACATTCTTAAAATACGTAAGACAATACCCCATGGAGTGAACCGCTGTCGTGCCCGTATGAGCAATGACAATTCCAGCCAATAACGAACCACTCATAAGCTTTTCTCTGACGTTTACGGATAACCGATTGTTTTCGCTGTTCAGCTTAGCCGGAGTAAGCTGTTTAAAGCATTGGGAAATCCTGCTGATGCTTTCCAATGCCAGGGTATCGGTTACTGCTGTGGCTTTATTCGTCAGCATACCTTCTATCGCATGGGAAAGTGCATCCAGCGCAGTGTGAACCGTAACAGTCATTGGTAAGGTCATCGTATATCTTGCATCCAGAAATGCAATACTGGGAAAAATCAAGGGGGTTGAGATACTGGTTTTCGTCTGCTTCCTATCGTTGGTCAGGATGGAATAGGGAGTAACCTCTGACCCGGTTCCTGCTGTTGTCGGAATCTGAATATTCGGTAGTGCACCTTGCCCGTAATTGCCGGAAAAAAGCTCTTCCTCCTTGATATTCTGAACAGCCAGAAGTGCGATTGCCTTCGCCGCATCCATGGGCGATCCGCCGCCGATCCCAATGACAAATTCCGAACCGTGCTCTCTGGCACATTCCGCACCCTCGTAAACACTCTCGATGGAAGGATTACTTCTTATTTTATCATAAATATGATAGGATATTCCCTTACTCTCCAAGGCTTCGGTAACATCCCTCAGGGCACCGTTTTTTACCGCGGAGACTGCTCCGGTAACAATCAAAGCCTTACGCCCGAAGGCTCTTAATAAATCCGAATGCTTCCTGATGCAGTCCTCTTCCATTATTATTCTTGTCGGTAAATAAAAATTCATTTTCATCGTGATCACTCCTGTATCTGAACCATTTTCATCCAACTGTCCAACACCTTAATTATACCTTCCTTCCGGTTTGTGTCAACAGATAACTGCCACCTTGACTCCGCATCCTTTTTCTGTTCGACAGCATCGTCCGGTGGCAGGATTTCCTCCCTGAATTTTTTATTGTAAAATGCAAAAATTTGTTATATACTAATAAAAAATGGATTTTTACGTACCATGTTGCAATTTCTGGGGGTGTCATTTTGCACATTGATTCTATCGCTAAGGGCGGTTTAATGGAAGTCGAAGTAAAATGCAATGGAAAAACAGTACGATTTAACGGAGAAGTCGCCCATATTATCAATAATTCCATACTGACCGCACCAATTAAGGTAAATGATCAGACGATAGGATTTTCCGACAACTGTCAGATTAATTTTCTGTATGTTCTCGAAGCGAAGCTGTATTTGTGGGAAAACGTCATCGTGAAGCTGGTCCGATATGACGGAGCCGTCTATCATAAAATTGATCTTTACGGAGAAGGAAAACACTTTAACCGTCGGGATGCTTACCGTATGTATATCGGGGAGGATATGCCGATTTATGTGAACACTGCCTCCGGCCCCACCGCTATATCAGTATTGGTGAAGGATATCAGCGAAACAGGTGTCGGTTTTATCTCGAAAGAAGATATTGATCTAGAACGCACCATTCGCTTAAGGATTAAAGACAATGCCACTTTGATTACCTTATCCGGTATTGTTGTAAGAAAAGAATTTCAAAAAAATCTTGCTTCTTTTCTCTACGGCTGCAAATTCAATGAAAAAAACGAGAAACTGGCCAAGTTCATTGCCAAGAAGCAAAGTGAGGCCATCCGTAAAAAAACGGGATTTCCGACCAGGGAACAGCAAAGAAGTAAAGTTACGGATTTAGTATAAAGTATAGGATAAAATTAAGGCCTGCCCGGCGAACCCGGACAGGCCTTTCCTGATCCTGTAATCTTTCTTAAGCTCTAGGCTTCCCGAAAGAGGACATTATCGTCTTTCGAATCAATTCTGCTTAGTCTCATCTGTCTCTTTAGCAACTGCAGCTTCTTCCTCTTCTTCAAAGTCCTCTTCAACCTTTACAGGCTGCTCCTGCTTATTGTCGAGGTTTACACCGAGCTTTTCTATGGTAATAAACTTAAGCAAAGTATCCATAACGGTATTACTGCCATTCCCTGCATCTTCTCCGGAACCCATATTCACCACGGTCTTCGGTACAATATCCACCTTGGCATTCTTGATGGCATCGGATAACTTATCGGTGATTTCCTGGATTACACGGAACTCTGCACCACCGTAAGCCTTAACCTGTGCGTCGATCGCACGTGCCTTTGCAAGACCGACATTGGATTCCTTGGAAGCCTCTGCTTCACCCTCTAAGGTAATTCTTGAGGAATTCGCCTTCGCCAATGCGATAATCTGGTTTGCTTCCTGCTCAGCCTTACTTGCAAGCGCAGCACCGTTATTGCGTTCGATATCAATCTGGATCTTGGACTTGGTAAGGAAGCTCTGCTGCTCCGCAACTGCCTGAGCTTCACGAAGGGATTTCTCACTTTCTGCTGCAGACTGCTGCTTCTGGTAAGTGACCTTCTTTTCTTCCGCGATCTGGCGTTCCCTAAGCTGCGTTAAAATATTTTCAATCTGAACATCTTCTACAGGTGACTTTGGTGTACCAATCAGAACTTCTTCCAGCTGCAGATTGTACTTCTGGAATTTTTCCTTCATCTCACCGACCGCACGCTCACGGATTTCACTACGTTCCTGAATCAGCTCGATCAAAGTCTTCGTCTGGGCCACATCCTTAAAATATGCGCTTACCAGCGGGTCAAGGGACTGATTAACCAGCATGCTGATGTCGCCAAAGCGCTGGATCACCCAAGGTGCCTGCTTATAATCAATGTGCATTACAACAGATAAAGGCAGGGAAGGCTCAAATGCATCCTTCGTAATGATATCAACCTCAGTTAAGTTCTCATCATATTTATGAGAACCGATTTCTGATTTGTTCCACTTAAGAATAATATTAGTAGTCGGTACGAGAACAACTCTTCCCGCATCTGTATTGAACGCATATTTACCGGGCATCAGAGGCTTCTCGAGCACACCCTTGCAGCCCTGGCCGACCAGCTCACCATGCTTATAATCAACTCCGGTCGTATCCACGCCCTCTTTTCCGAAGAAGGAAACTACTACTCCTACGAAACCGATCGGAACCACTGTCTTCGGACGGAATTCCACTGTTGCAAATAAGCGGTTAATATAATAAGTACCATCGGTCAGTACCTGAAGCTGCTTACCGCGGCGACCGCTCAGCTCAAGGAACTTCTCGGGATCCTGGAAGCTGGCATGATCTTCTCCGACATAAGGAGCGATGATTTCGCCCTCCTGTAGAGACGGTCCGTCATGAACTGTAACAATGCCCATGATATCGCTGACTTCGCCGCCGTGTCCCATAATGATTACAGGGCTGAAAGCGTTCCGCTCGATCAGAGTCTTCTGCATGCTTACCAACTCTACACGTTCGTTCTTGGAGCTATTGAAAGCTGCCTTGATATCGGTAGGGGTGATAACAATGAATTGTGCCAGGTTGATTGCGTAAGTACCCTCTCTTAATATCCCCCTCTGAGGGCCTCTCTGTCCGCCATTCTTTAAAAATCCGGTGACATCCTGGAAGTTATTCGCCTCAGCTACAACCTTACCCAAGGTCTGAGTCGGTGCCAGCGGCTTACCGTCACGGGCAAAGATATAAGCGATCTGGCCCTGAGGAATAGTAATCAAAGGATATTTGTGGAGTTTATACATCAAGGCTGTCTTAAAATGTATACCACCACGAAGTAAGGTCGGTGCATAACCTGCCTCCCCGTTCAGTGCAATGATAGAATCCTTTAAGGAACCTTTAAAACTCCACCATTTTTCCACTACTGCCACCTGATCCGAGGAAATCACCCTTAAGCCCAGGATGACAAAGATCAGCAGGTACAGACCAATAAAGGCGCCTGCGGCGATGACTAGAATCAATAGTAAATCCATATGTTCTCCCACTTCTTTCTTTGTATTTTGCCGAATAACAAGCTTCCGACAATTTATCTTACAAAGATTACTATACGCCATCTGTAAAAAAATTCAATATGTATCTTCTTAACAGGAGATTAGAATCCAATTAGAGCTGAAACCGAATTACATTCCAGGATTGTTTGGATAGGGTTGCGACTGCTTCCTTTTCTTTTATTACGGTTACTCCATTTATATGCGGTGCCACATGATTGGGCTCTTTCGCTGAGTTGACCGCTTTCAGGTCCTCATGCTCCAATACAATATGCTCGAGCAAGGAGGCCTTCGGGAAATCGCGCAAATCAATTGCAAAATCTATACTTTCCTCCAGAGAGCGATTAACAGCAAAAACGGTAAGCTCCTTCTGCTCCTCGTTCAGGACCGCAACAGTTTCCACATAAGGTACCTTCTTCAGCTTCTTTGAATCATAGGTATCACAGTTAACCACCGGAGTCATGACCGTGCCTCTGCCGAAATTAGAAGCATGCATGAAGGGATAGAAGATCGGCTGAACCCAAGCCGGACCGTCATTTTCTGTCATGATCGGAGCTATGACATTCACCAGCTGTGCCAGACAGGCCATTTTAACTCGGTCACAATTCTTCAGCAGGGTGATCAGCAGACAACCAACAACCAGCGCGTCTTCAAAGGTATAAATATCCTCGAGCTGATGCGGTGCTTTCTGCCAGCGTTCCAGCTTCTTATCAGATTCATTGCTGTGGAACCAGACATTCCATTCATCAAAGGATAGGTTTAGTGTTTTATCGGAATGCTTCACTGCTTTCACATAGTCACAGATCGCGGTAACGGATTTGATGAATTTATCCATATCCAGGGAACACGCAAGGAAGGAGGGAGTATCGTTATCCGCATTTCCGTAATAGCTGTGAAGCGAGACATAATCAACATAATCATAGGTATGCTCCAGAACGGTAGCTTCCCACTTACCGAAGGTGGACATCCCCAGTCCCGAGCTTCCGCAAGCAACCAGCTCGATCTCCGGATCCAGCTCTTTCATCACCTTAGCAGTCTCACAGGCAACTCTGCCGTATTCTTCGGCCGTTTTTGCACAGATCTGCCAAGGGCCGTCCATCTCATTACCCAGACACCAGACCTTAATACCGAAGGGCTCCTCGAAGCCGTTGGTACGACGCAGGTCACTGTAATAGGTTCCTTTCGGGAAATTACAGTATTCCAGCAGCTGTCGCGCTTCCTCAGGACCTCTGGTACCCAGGTTCACTGCCTGCATCACACTGCTGCCGGCACGTTTCGCCCATTCCTGGAATTCGTCAATGCCAACTTCATTGTTTTCTATCGTGTGCCATGCCAACTCAGGTCTCTTTGGACGTTTGCTCTGCTCTCCGGTACCATCCTCCCAATTATAGCCTGAGACGAAATTTCCGCCCGGATAACGTACGATCGGAACATTTAATTTTTTTACTAACTCCAGAACATCCCCTCGGAAGCCTTTGTCATCCGCAGTAGGATGGGTGGGTTCGTAGATTCCGTTATAAACTGCCCTTCCCAGATGCTCTATAAAGGAACCGAATATTCTCTCATCTACTTTACCTGTCATAAAATCCTTATTTAAGATTAGCCTTGCTTTCATTCTGTCGTTCATCCTTTCTATATTGATTATAATGATAAAGTTCATTATAATGATTTCATTATGATATTTTGTACTTTTAAATTACCATATTGACTTTGAGTTTATCAATGATATATGATGTTTTCAGACTGATGAATCCTGCTTTTATTCCAAAGCACAACTTACGCTACGGAGGCTTACATGAAGATTAATGCAATCGGATTTAACTATACGCATAGCAGCCAATTTTCGATCAACCGCCCTTATGGGTCAGGTGATTATTTGTTTCTGAATATAAAAGCCCCTGCTGTCCTGCTGCTGGAGGGCAGGGAAGTGATTGCAGAGAAGAACTCTGTCATCATATTCAATAAGGGAACACCACAGATCTATCGTGCGAAGGAAGGAACCTATTCAAATGATTTTATTCATTTTGATATGGGTGGAGAATGGGAAATAAAAGCGCTGCCTTTTGATACCGTACTTTCCCTGCCGCCCAATAAAGAAATCAGCAGACTGTTGAAAGAGCTTTATCTGGAATATATATCAAACCATTCCCTCAGGGAAGAATCAATGGAGCTGCTGCTTCGTCTTCTTTTTGTAAAAATTCAGGAGCTTGCAGCATATCCCTCCCAGGATATGAAAATTTACGGGTACTTTGACTCGCTGCTCAATCTTCGGTCTATGATTTATAACCATCCGGAGGAAAAGTGGTCCGTCTCACGAATGGCAGGTCAGCTAAACCTAAGTCCTTCCCATTTTCAGCGGCTTTACCGCCAGACCTTCCGCGTTACCTGCAATTCCGATGTCATTCAGAGCAAGCTGCAATATGCAAAGACCGTACTGACTGCCACCGGCGATACCGTCAGGGAAATTGCGGCACAATGCGGCTATGAGAACGAAGAGCATTTTATGCGCCAGTTTAAAAAAGAGGTCGGTATGACACCGACCCAATACCGTCATAAAATGCAGTAAATCATGCCTTCAGTTCTTTGTTCTGCGACGAAAAAAGGTATCGATAATAAAGATTCCAAGCGCAATCGCACCTGCAATCTGAAGCGTCTCGAAGAAATAATAGTTCGTGCTGCCTGTATTACCGTCCACGATGCTTCGGACAATCTGATACATACCTGCACCCGGAACAAAAGGAATAACTCCCGGAATTAGGAACATGGTGACCGGGGTCTTATAGATCCTTGCAAGGATATGGGAAATCAAGGCTACGATTAAGGTAGCAGTCAAGGTAGCAAGAATCTTATCCGATAATATTTGCAGACTGATCAGATAGATGAACCAGCCAAAGCTTCCTGTCGCTCCTGCATGGATCAGATATTTCTTTGGCAGATAAAACAAGATCGAAAATGCTGCCGTTGCAAAAAATGCACTGATTCCTTGTATTAACATATCATATGATCCTCTCGATGAAGTTGAAAAATCCAATCCCAAGACCGACTCCCACCGCAATTCCCAAGGAGATGACAAATGCCTCCAGAGCTCTTGCAGCTCCCGAATTGTAATCGCCCTGTAACGTATCCCGGATTGCATTGGTAATCGGAACTCCGGGTACCAATGGCATGATGGAACCGATAATGATCAGGTTCTGATCGGTACCTGTAAAATACTTGGTGCATACCATAGTCAGATAGGCAAGTACAAAGCATTTCGCCATATCCACGATAAATGCACTGCCCACCTTATTGTCCGATAGCTTCCCGATCAGTACGATAAAAACTCCGTTCAGCAAGGCTATGACACAATCCATGAATGAACCGCCGAACAGACCTACGAAGCCGGCCATGGAGATCAGCGTTGCCGCTGCGAGGACTGAACCGGAATAGTTGCCTCTGTTTCGGATTTCCTCCAGCCGGAGGATGGCTTCCTCCGGGTTAAGACAGCCCGAGCAGATATTGCGGGATACCTGGTTCACATCATTAATTCTGCTTAAGTTCGTGGAACGGTTGCTGATCCTTTTTACACCGGTAATCGGTTCAATGATCGGGTCGGACAAGGTAGCCACGATACCGGTAGTCGTCGCATACACCTCTACGGATTGCAGACCAGAAGATTTCAGTATCCTCGTCATCGTATCCTCGACACGATAGGTCTCTGCTCCGCTCTGAGCCATGATTTCACCGGCAAGCATTGCCGTTCTGAACAGTGTTTGATAATTCATCCCATCTTCTCCCCGGTTAATTGTAATACCTAACAATACATTTCCTATTTTATCACAAATAAAATCAACCATCATCAAATATTTTTCTTTTCATTTGTACGATAATCATGTATGATAGTTTCTACTTATAACGTTTTCGTTTGAAGGAGTCTATGACACCATGACAAATAAAAATAACAAAAGAATAGGCCTTCATCTGTTTCTGATCAATGCCTTCGTCTTTATCCCGGCCGCACAGTATACTCCCTTTTTGAGTGCCTATTATTCCAAAGCAGGAATCAGCGCACTTGAGATTGGGATCCTGCTTACGCTCGGACCGATTGTATCTATTATAATACAGCCCATCTGGGCTTATATCAGTGACAGGACGGGCAGACGGAAGCTTGTCCTCTCCGGTGTGGTATTAGGAACAGCTCTTTCTATTTTAGCTTATTATATCGGCAGGTCCTTTGTTACCTTCTTTATCGCTGCCTCACTGCTGGCTGTCTTCGTTACCTCTATCATACCGCTCAATGACGCGAATACGATACATATCTCTTATAAAAACGGACTTGATTTCTCAAAGATCAGGATGGGCGGTACCATAGGCTATGCCATCACGGTCATCTTTGCTGGAGAAATCGTAAAACGACATACCTCCATCGGATTTCTTTTGGGATCCATCGGTTATTTTATTTTATTTCTGCTGTTACTGAAGCTCCCCAGAGAGAACTCGGAGGAGGTTCCTGCCGCTCCAATGAAGCGCAGAACTGCAGAAGGAACGAAAAGGCAATCCATGATACATATATTCGAGTCCAAGGAGATTATTTTTATTCTGGCTTTTGCCTTTATCAATCAGGTAGGCTTGAGCTTTAATTACAGCTTTATCGGAGTCTATATGCTAAAAATGGGCATGACGGAAAGCACCATGGGCCTGATTAACTGCATCTCTGCAATAAGTGAGCTTCCTGTACTGCTTCTGATCAATCATATCATAAAAAGAATCAGTCCGATGAAGATTTCACTGTTTGCCTGTATTCTCCTTAGCCTGCGTATCCTTGCGGTGACAGGCGGCAGCCTTCCCTTTGTGATACTGTCAGCCATCCTTCATGGCATGACCTACATGACGGTTTATTTCAGCTGTGCAGTTTACATCAGTAAGAATGTAAAACCGGAGAACCAGTCGAAGGGGCAAAGTATCCTTACGATTATCCAGGCCGGTCTGGCCAGCATTACCGGAAATATTGCAGGCGGCTTTCTTGTAGACAATTTGGGGCTGAAGCCTTCTTATATCATTATGGCATCCACCGTTACAATTGTAGCAGGACTCATCGCCCTGCTACAATATGTCTATGAGAGAAAACAAAAGTTAGTAAAAATCTGATGGTATTACCTATCTGTAAGAACGGGGGTAATTCCTGTCTCATACCTGAATTTTTCCGTAATCCTGATTAAATCCTGAACCCGCATTCTTTCATGAAGAATGCGGATTTTTTGTTTCTTACGTTCCGCGCCGTAGGTGACCGAGATGAACTCATCTCCAAGCTCTACTGCCATCAGGGATATTCCGTCCAGATTATACTTGATTACCCTGGAGCCGAGCAGGATACCAAAACAAGAGATAATAACCTCCTTCTCAGTTACCTTTCTCAGTCTGTTCTTCGCACTCCATATCACCTGCGCCTGTTCGATCGAAAGGATTCGGTTGTCGGCGATCAACTTGGCAGTGATCAGTCCCTTATAGGTCACAGTAAGAAATCCCAGTAAAAAACACATGACGATAATATTGATAATGATGGATACTAAAAACATTAATTGAGTTTTATGATATACGTGAGCCATTGCCGTAAAGGTCATACATAAACCCATGGCCAGCAGCAATACTTCCGTTCTTCTTTTCAATTTTTTCATAGTCCCCACTCCTTCGCATAGAAATCCATTCCTATCCTACACCATAACCTGCGAAAAAGCGTCACCCGAAATGGGTGATTTTTATTCTTTTTGATGCTCCAGTAAGGTATTGATCAATTCCGCCTTATTTTTTACCTGGAGCTTCGAATAGATATTCTTAATATGGGTTTTTATCGTGTTCTCACTAAGAAATAATTCAGCAGAGATCATCTTATAGGTTCTACCCTGCATCAGAAGCGCAACAATCTCACTCTCCCGCTCCGTCAGATTTTCAAACAACGCAGCCTTTTTCACAAGCTCTGCCTGCTCTACAGGTTCAAGCTCTGACAACCTGGAAAGAAAGCTATGGCTTTTTAAGAGTGATGAGAGCTCCTTCTTAAGGGGAGGCAGCAATATTGTCATAGTGAGTACAGCGACCAACGCAGCCGCCACGGGATAAGTAAGGCCCACCTGATAATGTCTTGCAAAAAAGCCCAGGTTACCGCCGGTCACCTGACCCAGTAAATAAACAAATAAAATACCGCCATATAACTTCACGGGGGCTTTGCAAAATTCCAGCAGCTCCCCGCTGATACTCCACCATAACAGATCAAAGACTGCTCTGGCAAAGAAAATTTGGGTGCAGGAAAGATAGAAACCGGTCCAGGTAATACCAAACAGCATAAAATCAACAAAGGCAAATCCCAGGAACGCGACAGATATCGTAAGCATAAAGTTCCGGTTAATTTTGCGGAAAAACTTACGCATGATGATCAGCGCTATGATATATGCAACTGTCCAATAGAAATAGGTAACCTTTCCAAGTTTATAGTAAGCCGGTAAAATGAATTGAAACGTTAACCCTATCGTAGACGCCCCAAGAAAAAGAAATACCGTTAACAGCAGGAAGACCTTTTTTATATTAACCTGCCCCTGAACCGCAGCTGTGCCGGCAGAACCTTCTTCCTCCGGAAGAAAGACGGAGAAAAACAAGGCCGTGGTTAATAGGAGTATCATAAACAGAAGTCCCATCTGATAGGTTATAAACATAGTCACAACCCCGATCAGAAGCAGGATACTATTATTGATGATCAAAAAATCCGCTATGGTTACCATTCTATCATCGACAGGTGTATAGTCTTTCATATAGATCGCCCATGCTGCGGCGCAACAACCTGAAAAAAACAATCCAAGGAACAGAAAGGCATACCATAAAGCACTGGGAGGGTATAGAAAAACAAAACAGGCTGTGATATTCAAAAGTATGGTATATTGAAACAGCTTCTTCACAGCCCGCGCACTTCGGAAAAGATAACCGGAGAAAATGATTCCCAGCAAATGAACCAGAACACCGCAGGTGGATATTATGTATATGTTATAATGATAATGTCCGGCCACAGCAAACAATAGCTGTCCCTCGAACGGGAAAGCCATGACCCAGGATAGTATAATTGAAATGATGATTGTCGTGTTAAAACGATGATTCGTTTTTATCGTATGTAATCCCACCGACAGCTCCAATTCTCCGAATTAGTAAAATTTAATCGTAATATAACTTATTATCTATCTATTATAATATCAACCCGGCCTTTGCGCAATGATTATACAATAAAAGACTTGATAACAGGGTTCGCCCGATCATCAAGTCTTTTTGTAAATAGTAGTAAAGTGTGTTTCAATCTACTTATTTTTTAGTTAATACAGCAACACCCGTATCAATGGTAGCAGGCCCGGTGCTATAGCCATTCAATGCCGCAACTGCCTGAGCCATTCCAAGATAGCCCATGGTGTAAGGGTTCTGTGCCATTGCTGCCTTAAGACTGCCATCGTTTAACAAATCCTGGATTGCATCGGATTTATCAAAACCGACACCGATAATACCGCCGTTATTTGCCTTGATTGCATTTCCCACCCCGACGGTCGAACCTTCATTGGTTCCGAATAATCCAACCAGATCAGCATTACCGGTAATGAACCCTGCTGCAGATTCCTGGGAAGCAGCTGCGTCACCATCCTTGTATTCAGTGGTAAGTAGTGTAAATCTTCCGTCTTCTTCAATTGCAGCTCGAAATCCCGCTTCTCTGTTCATCGTAGAATTTGTAGCGGTATTTACACCGATGATACCTATGGTTCCGCTGGACTTCCCTGCTGTATCCAGTTCCTTCAACATGGTCTGGCCTGCCGTCTTGCCGGCTCCATAATTATCTGTGGAGAGGGTTGCGATAGCTGCTTCATTTGCAGGTGAATCAACATAAATGATCTTCACACCCTTCGCTTTAGCATCCGCTACGGCAGTTGAGATTGCTACAGGGTCGTTCGCTGCAAGAAGAATAAGGTTTGCACCGTCTGCCACTGCATTATTCACACATTCAATCTGTTTCGCATTGTCTTTTTTATCCGGTGCATCCCATTTGTAGGTGATTCCCGAAATCGCTGCCATATCCTTAGCACCTTTGTCTACAGATACCCAGTGCTGGTCCATCTTATCCATGGTTATCAGATACACTTTATAATCACTCTTGGTAGTTGCCGTAGTTGCAGCTTCGTCTTTTTTACTGCAGCCTGTCAGGAACAATGCTGCCGCCATGGTAAAAACAAGTAACATTGCTATGCTCTTTCTTAATTTCATTCCCATACCTCCTCATACATTATTGGTTTTTGCTTTATATCTAAGCCTTGGCCAACGCATTAATGGTACTCCCCGGGGATAGACGCCGGTCACGGCAGATATACGGATTATTTCTTCAGACCAAACAGCTTCTTTCCCATTAGGTTTCCTCTTGCTATACGGTCGATCAATACGGATATGATGACAACCACACCGATCACCAGGT
>JAEZLY010000295.1 GCA_023414985.1 Bacillota bacterium
TTGATAATGCTGTGGATAATGTGGATAACTACAAACCTAGAAGATTTTCTCCCACGGATACGATGTCTCCGGCGCCCATAGTTATCAACAAGTCGCCGTTCATACAATTTTGTAATAAAAAATTTTCTATTTCATCGAAACCAGAGAAATAGTAAACTTCTTTACCTAATTTCTCGAGCTCTCTTGCTAAATCTTTCGAAGAGATATCGCCCGGATTCTTTTCCCGTGCCGCGTAGATATCAGCAAGCACAATCTTATCGGCAAGAGCTAAGGAGTCAGCAAATTCGGTAAGGTGCTGCCGTAATCTGGTATAAGTATGGGGCTGGAATACGCACCAAAGATTTTTATGAGGATAATTTCTGGCTGCTTTCAAGGATGCAGTAACCTCTGTCGGATGGTGTGCATAATCGTCAATGATGGTGACACCGCCAATCTTCCCCTTATATTCAAGGCGTCGTTTTGAATTCTGGAAGGTTAAGAGGGCCTGCTTTATTATCTCAACCGGAATACCCACCTCCAAAGCAACACCGATGGCAGGCAGAGAGTTAGAGATGTTATGAAGGCCGATGACATTCAGGGTGATACGGTCGATATAGTTGCCACGGAAGTATAGATCATAGCTTCCGCCATTATGACCGTCAAAGGAAATTCGATCGGCAGCAATATCATATTCGTGGTTACCGGTACGATAGTCCGGGTCGGTAATTCCATAAGTCAGTATTTCACAGCTTACATCGGAGGTTAGTTCCTCGAGGCGGTCAATATCACCGCAGATAAACAGCTGACCGTCCTTTGGTAGGCGCTTTGCAAACTGATGGAAGGAATTACGGATATCCTCCAGATCCTTAAAGAAATCCAGATGATCGGCATCCACATTCAGGATAATACCGCGTTTCGGATAAAATTCTAAGAAGGTATTGGTATACTCACAGGCCTCGATTATAAAATGCTCTGAATTACCCATACGGATATTGCCTCCGATGGCATCGAGGATGCCTCCGACGCTGATGGTGGGATCCAGCTGTGCTTGCATAAAGATAAGAGAAAGCATCGAGGTTGTGGTCGTCTTACCATGGGTACCGGATACAGCTACTGCGTTATCAAAGTTCAGCATTACCTGGCCGATCATCTGCGCACGGCTGAGCATCGGGATTCCCCTGCGTATAACCTCCATAAATTCTTCGTTATCCTCTTTGATCGCTGCGGTATAGACGACGCAATCGATATCGGAGGTTATATTGGAAGGCTTCTGCCCGATGAATATTCTCATACCCAATTCTTCCAGATGTTCGGTGATTTTACTTTGGTGACTGTCAGATCCGCTTACAAAAAACCCGAGTGTATGTAGATATTCTGCAAATCCGCTCATGCTAATTCCGCCAATACCAATAAAATGAATCCGGCACGGCGCATCAAAATCAATTTTGTACATAGTACACTTCCTATTCTAGATAATTTGAGATTCCCATGATATAAAACACGGATAATATTGTCAGAATAAAGTGTCAAAAGCACCTTCGGCGCTTTCCGAATGTACTAGATTGCTATTGAAAGCTTGCTTTCAATAGCAATCTAGTACATCTGGAAATGTGCGGAGTACTTTTTGACACTTTATCCTGTATCAATGTTATATACCAAGTGTTTGCGCTTATCTGCTATTATAACCCATTTCCTTCAAAATACAATATTAAATTAATTCCTTACCGGGATTGGCTGCCAATAGTCATTATATTCTGATTTCAGGCGACTGGTGACGGCAAGAGCAGGATTCCGGGTGGGAATATTCGTAAAAACGTATAGAAAAATGGGCTGTCAACGTCAAAAGTAACAAAAATATTCAAATTTTTTAGCTTTTCCCTTAAATTTTATTCACAATTAGGAATAATTGTGGTATAATGGCATATGTATCCATCTATCGTGAAAGCGAAGAAAAGCAAGTGTATCATTGTAACGGGGAAAAGTGAATTAACTAGTGTTTAACTAACTTTTTCTAAACAACTAACGATAAATTTGACAGAAAAGGGGGACCATGCCGATGCAAATTACCGACGTTCGCGTTCGAAAGGTGAGCAAGGAGGGCAAGATGAAGGCCGTAGTATCTATTACGCTTGATAATGAGTTCGTGGTTCATGATATCAAGGTAATTGAAGGTGACAAGGGTCTTTTTATTGCTATGCCTAGCAGAAAAGCCGGTGACGGAGAGTATCGTGATATTGCTCATCCGATTAATTCGGACACTAGGGACAAGATCCAGAAGATCATCCTTGAGAAGTACGAAATCGCGGCTTTAGAGACAGAAGAAGCAGAAGAGGAATAACTGATTATCGGTAATAAAAAAGCCAAGAAGAGCAGCTGTACAGCTGCTTTTTTTGTACTAAAAGAAAGTTCTTTGAACTTCCTTTTAGTACAAAAAGCACCTCCGTATAGCGAACATAGTTCGCTTTGGGATGACACACCTCGCGGTGAGGTAGTTGTTGCTTCGCAACCCGCTCGGGCGCGAAAGTGTCAGCTAGCTGACACTTTATTATTGAAGAATTCCGTGCACGATGCGTCAAATTTCCGCATATAATCTAGTGAGGTGAAGAACATTGCTTGACTGTGAATTGATTACATTGATTTCCGCAATCGCATGCGCTATCATAAAGTGCAATGATGTTGATACCATAGCAATTCTGGGGGCCAGTTTTACACAGCTCGGAGATACATTGGCCACTTATCTGGTTCAGAAGGAAATTGCGGAAAAACGTGCGAAGGAATGCGAGGATAAGAATAAGGAAAATCAGAATCAAGACAACAAGAATAAAGGCGATGAAGGTTATAAGGAAGATGAGGAGGTTTAGTCCGCATCTTCCTTTTTTTAATACATTCCAGTTGCCACCAACTGGCAAAAAGATTATAATAAAATAGCATGCATCAATTGAACAAAGGTCAGGTGGATAATATCATGAGGGAATCGTTGGAGAATAAATGCGATTTGTTTGCAGACAATTATATGGTACTCAGTAAAAAGTTCAAATGGAACAGTACGATCAACACCAGATTGGGAGCCCTGCTTTATATGATGGAGAACAGGGAAGCAGATGTGGATGCAATCAATCGCTGCCGTAAAATCATTAAGGATAATACGGGAGTTTTTTCTCAATTCAAGGATACGACGAACTTCATGTCATCCGTGATGATGGCTTTGCAGGCAGAACCCGAGGTTATGTTCAAAAGTATATTGAACGTATATGATGCCATGAAGCGGGTGGGGTTCCATTCTTCCCCTTATCTGGTTCTGGCGGCGATATCGATCGCTCTACAGTCAGATCCTTATGATTATCAGAGAGTAATCACCTCAGCCAAGAATTATTATGATGCCATGAAGGAGGAACATAAATTTATTACCTCCTCAGATGATTATGGCTTTGCAGCACTGCTGGCAATGACGGATAAACCTGTGGATCAGGCTGTCCGGGAGATGGAGAGTTGCTACAGGATACTGAAGGGGGAATTCTTCAGTGCCAATGCGGTACAGGCGCTTTCTCATGTCCTTACCTTCAGTGAGGAAGAGGCTTATACGAAATGCATGAGAGTTTCAAGTCTAAATACCGCTTTAAAAAACAGGAAATGTAAGATTGGTACCGGAATCGAGCTTTCCTTCCTGGGTGTAACGGCTTTACTGAAGGAAGATTCCGAAAAGCTCGCGGAGGAGATTACTGAGGTCAGGGATTATCTGAAAGGGAAGAAAGGATTCGGAGGCTGGTCCATGTCAGGGACCGAGAGAACCATGTTTGCTGTGGCAGTGGTATGCGACGATTATCTTACCGATACGAAACGGAGTGCCATGGAGATGGCACTTGCAAGAAATGTCACAGGAATCATATTAGCGCAGCAGATGGCAGTGATGGCAGCATCTTCAGGAGCGGCAGCCGCAGCGGCGGCAGGTTCTCAATAATAACAGAAAACGACGGGAGACTTTTTCCGGTTGAAATGATATCAGGTTATAAGCAGAAAGGTTTTATCATATGTACATTATCGTAGGGTTGGGTAATCCAACGGACAAGTATCAGGCAACAAGGCATAACATCGGTTGGGATGCGATCACGCGTTTATCCGATGATTACCGGATTCCCCTGGACTTTAAGAAACATAAGGCAGTATGTGGGAAAGGTCAGATCGAGGGGGAGAAAGTAATTCTGGCTCAACCGCTGACCTACATGAATTTAAGCGGGGAAAGTGTGCGGGAGCTCGTGGATTTTTATAAAGTAACCCCGGAAGAGGTAATTATTATTTACGATGATATCAGTCTCGAGGTAGGACAGCTGCGAATCAGAAAAAAGGGCAGCGCCGGTGGGCATAACGGAATCAAGAGTATCATCAGTCATCTGGGCACCGACGAATTCCCAAGGATAAAGGTCGGTGTAGGAGATAAACCAAAGGACTGGGATCTGGCGGATTATGTGTTGTCACGCTTTAGCAAGGAGGAGGAGCCCGTGATCCGGGAAGCATTAAAGGATACCTCCGATGCAATCCGCATGCTCATCACAAACGGAATCGACACCGCAATGAACCAATACAACCGCAAGAAATAAAAAGCGCTACATCTGATACAGTCGGGAGAAATAATTAGTGACGACTAACCAATACGATTGTGGCTACTACGAATTTAATACAATCGAGTAAATAATTAGCGACGACACATCTGTATAATTTAGAAAAATAATTAATGACACATCTATAAGATCGAGGAAATAATTGGTGACGACCCTAATTATATTAATAAAGTAAAATTGTGTATCAAAAGTTAAACAATACTATAAATGAATAGCAGCATTGGTATATACAAATTGCGCAGAACCGTAGGTTCTGTGAGACCAGGCCGATAGTGTTGTTCATATTTCGTCAAGACTCTGCTAAGAGGCTTGTAAGAAATATAACACTTGAGGGTAAGGCAAGTCAATTTGCATATACCAGTGTTGCTATTCACTTCAAAACAGGAGTAAACTTTTGATACACAGCATGACTTTTCATAGGAGGAGCTAAGTTGAGAACCTTTACAATGCCCCTGATGGAGTTAAAGGAATTCATAGACATCAGGGATAACATAAAATCGAAAACCCTGCCGGTACAAGTTACCGGCTGTATTGATTCCCAAAAATGCCATTTGATCCATGGTTTAGGGGAGGGGTTCAAATATAAGGTTATCGTAACCTATAATGATCTCAAGGCAAAGGAGATTTATGAGGATTATCGCCTCTATGATAAGGAGGTACTGCTCTATCCGGCAAAGGATATCATCTTTTATAGTGCCGATATCCATGGAAATGCCATTGTTCGGGATCGATTGCGTGTCTTAAGCAGACTGATTGAGAACAAGGAGGCAACGATTATCCTGTCTCTGGACGGAGGAATGGATCGCTTACTACCGCTGCAGATGTTGAGGGACCGTATTCTGACTGTAGATATTAATTCGGGAATCAAGCTTACTGAATTTTCGGAAGCACTGGTGCATCTGGGTTACGAGAGGCAGGCACAGGTGGAGGCTCCGGGAGATTTTGCCGTTCGAGGCGGTATTATTGATATCTTTCCGCTGACGGAGGATGCTCCTTATCGGATCGAGCTGTGGGGGGATGAGATTGATTCCATCCGTACCTTCGATGTAAGCAGCCAGAGATCCATCGAACAGGTCGAAAAGCTGGTCATCTATCCGGCTGCAGAGATTATTCCGGATGAAGTAAGGCTGCGTGCCGGTATCAAGAAGCTGGAGGCAGAGGAAAAGGAGTATTATAAGACGCTCCGGGAACAGTTTAAGACAGAGGAAGCTGCCAGAATTCATCAGATTGTAGCAGAGTTCAAGGACAATCTGGAGGCCTACCATGGCTCCGTTGCTCTGGAAAGCTATATCAACTATTTCTATGACCAGACGATGAGCTTCTTCCAATACTTTAACCCTGAGGATACAATTTTCTTCCTTGATGAACCCGGAAGACTGGTCGAAAAGGGTGAAGCCGTAGAGACGGAGTTCCGGGAGGGCATGATCGGACGTATCGAGAAGGGCTATATCCTTCCCGGACAGATGGATGTCATCTATAGCTATAAGGAAGCCATGGGTATGCTGGCGAATCGGAACTCAATCCTGATCAGCACCATGGAGGTCAAGAATAATTTTTACTCACCGAAGAGAAAATACGATTTTACGGTTCAAACCGTTGCGTCTTATCATAAGAACTTTGAAGTCCTGGTTAAGGATCTGGAGCGCTGGAAGAAGAATAAATACCGAGTCATCCTGCTTTCCGGTTCCCGTACAAGGGCAATGCGTCTGGCGGAGGACCTACAAAGGGACTATGGACTCAGTGCCTTCTACAGTGAGGATATGGACAGGGTGCTGCAAAGCGGAGAGATTATGGTTGCCTACGGGAATCTTCGAAGAGGCTTCGAATATCCGCTGATTAAGCTGGTCATCATCTCGGAAAGCGACATCTTCGGTTCGGAGAAGAAGAAAAAACGGAAGAAATCCGGTTACGAGGGAAGCAAGATTCAGAGCTTCACCGAGCTGACACCGGGAGATTACGTCGTACATGAGAATCACGGCCTCGGAATCTACCGGGGAATCGAGAAGATTGAGGTCGACAAGGTAACCAAGGATTATATTAAGATTGAATATGGCGGCGGAGGCGTGTTGTATATTCTGGCAACAGGCCTTGACGTGATTCAGCGATATTCCGGCTCAGAGGGGCGCAAACCGAAGTTAAATAAGCTGAATTCCATCGAATGGAAGAATACAAAGGCTAAGGTTCGCGGTGCGGTGCAGGAGGTTGCAAAGGAACTGGTGGAGCTTTATGCCGAGCGCAGGGAAAAGAAGGGCTTTCAGTTTGGGCCCGATACTGTATGGCAGAAGGAATTCGAGGAAGAATTCCCGTATGAAGAGACCGAGGACCAGCTGACTGCAATCGACTCTACCAAGCGGGATATGGAAAGCACCAGAATCATGGATCGTCTTATCTGCGGCGATGTGGGTTACGGGAAGACGGAGATTGCAATCCGGGCAGCCTTCAAGGCGGTATCGGACGGCAAGCAGGTAGTTGTCCTCGTTCCTACGACGATCCTTGCACAGCAGCATTATAATACTTTGGTACAGCGTATGAAGGATTTTCCGGTCAGTGTGGATGTGCTGTCCCGATTCCGCTCTGCCGCGGAACAGAAGAAGACGCTGGAGCGTCTAAGAAAAGGAAACCTTGATATCGTGGTCGGAACCCACAGGGTATTATCCGGGGATGTGAAGTTCAAGAACTTAGGCCTTCTGATTGTAGATGAGGAACAGCGCTTCGGTGTTACCCATAAGGAGAAGATCAAACAGTTAAAGAAGGATATTGACGTATTGACATTAACTGCGACCCCGATCCCGAGAACACTCCACATGAGTCTGGTCGGAATCCGGGATATGAGTGTCCTGGATGAACCACCGGTAGACCGTCTTCCGATTCAGACCTATGTACTGGAGCATAACGATGAAATCATCAGGGAGGCAATCAGCAGGGAGCTGGCCAGGGGTGGACAGGTATACTATGTCTATAACCGTGTCAGCGGTATCGATGAGATTGCGGCTAATGTATCGAGGCTTGTACCGGAGGCAAATGTAGCATTTGCCCATGGACAGATGCACGAGCGTACCTTGGAGAAGATTATGTTTGAATTTATCTCAGGAGAGATCGATGTGCTTGTATCCACTACCATCATTGAGACCGGTCTGGATATCTCCAATGTTAATACGATGATTATCGATGATGCAGACCGTCTCGGCCTATCCCAGCTCTATCAGCTGAGAGGGCGTGTCGGACGTTCCAACCGTACAGCCTATGCATTCCTAATGTATCGTAGGGATAAGATGCTCAAGGAAATCGCAGAAAAGCGTCTTCATGCGATCAAGGAATTTACAGAGCTGGGATCCGGCTTTAAGATTGCAATGAGAGACTTGGAGATCCGCGGTGCCGGTAATCTGCTTGGTGCCGAGCAGAGCGGACATATGGAAGCGGTCGGTTACGATTTATATTGCAAGATGCTCAATGATGCGGTAAAATCCATGAAGGGCGAGGTGACGGAGGAGGAGACCTTCGAGACCACCGTGGATATGGATATGGATGCTTATATCCCCGCCACTTACATCAAGAATGAGATCCATAAGCTGGATATTTATAAGAGAATTGCTGAGATTGAGAATGAAGAAGA
>JAEZLY010000011.1 GCA_023414985.1 Bacillota bacterium
ACTTTACGCTATGGGTGAGAGATGGATTCTCTTCTTTTACCTTGTAAATATTGTCACAAAATATTCACAGCTAGAACATTGTAACATGCCGTTATCCGTATGTCAACAAAAATATTACTCTATGCAGTCTATCCCTAAACCCTTGCTCCTGATCTTCTTGCAAACAGGTCCAAAGCCTTCGATACAGCTGCTCCGAGCACGAAGCAGGCAATGGCTTCAATCAGTCCGTTTATTCCGACAAAGGCAAGCACGAAAGCAAAGATATTGGTGGTACCGAGCTGTCCTGCGATCCCTTGGATAAAATCCGTATTGTAAAAGAACATTAATAGTAAAGTCATAAAAAAGAAAGTATTTAATAAAGGTCCTATGAGACTTGCTCCGGCATGGGAGATTACCCTGGTATATCGATTCTTTTTCATAGCCAGGAATACAAGTCCTGTAAGCCATCCCATTAATACACGGGCAACGACACAGACAACAAACGTTCCGATGGGATTGACCCCTAACAGCATTGCACCGAAAGGACTGGCACCAAAGCACTGAGCGAAGCTGGTCAAGCCGAAGATGCCGCCCAAGATCGCACCGGCCGTCGGCCCGAGCACGATAGCGCCAACCGCAACAGGCACCACCAGCAGCGTGATCTCAAGACCTGCCGTCTTAATGTAACCAAGCGGCGTAAATGCCATCAGTAAAATAATCGCTGTAAATAATCCCAGCTGTACCACCTTTAAGGTTCTTTGATTTGTGATAGTTTTCATAATATCCTCCTTCTGATTGTTCCAATCTAATCATAGTATTGGTCAATGAACAAGCTGAATAATACTTCTTCCAACAAAATCTTTCGCTATAGAGGCTGAATCATTCCCGTCACCTGTAGAAATCATATCACTTTACAGGAGTTTTTTCCTGACACAAAAAAACCGGTATCAAGATACCACGTACAGTCATGGTTTTGATCGCCGGCATAAATTCAGTATATAACATATCTGTTCCCTTCAATGCTTCATACCAGATTCAAGTTCCTGCCGGAAATACAATCCATAGGTCAAGACTCTTCTAGAGAATACGGAAATTCCTTCGCAGGTTCCTTGCAGTCATCTTCTTTCCGTCCCGAATGGGTACGCTAGAAGGAGCAGGGAGGGAACCGGATATCGAATGGATTTCCATTTATTATTCATTGTTAGTTGTATCCTATAGTATTGCAGTAAAAAATGCAAGCGGAATCTAAGAAAAAGTTTTCCGCTTCGGAAGAATATCCTTCCACAAATCTAATTGAATAGAGGTAAACATCATTAGGATTGCTCCTCCTGCTGCCATCAGGGCATTCCCCTGTATGGAATAGGGAATTAACATCACGAAAAAAGCACTTGCATTCACCAGAACATGAAGCAGAATGGGTGCATAAACCGTATTGAATTTACGGCAGGCCAAGCCGAACAGAAAGCCGAGCAATGCAGCATAGATTCCCTGAACGATATTCTGATGATAAATGCCGAAGAATACTGCCTGCAGGATATTGGCACCGAAAAACGGAAGGACTTTGGAGGCCTTATGAAGGATTACACCGCGGAATGCCAACTCCTCCGCTATGGGTGCAATCAGCACCGTATATAGTACGACTTCCGTCATATTACCATGAAGAAGACTTTTTACCGTCTCTGAGTAGGCTTCAAAAAATTGCGGAATACCCCTTTGCAGTAAACCGATTGCTCCGGAGAAGAAGCACTGACTGCCTATGCCGAGAAGAAGAAATAAGGTCAGATTTTTTCCTGAAATAATCGTCTCCGGTTTACCGTGAAGCTCTCCCCTCGTCTCACTCCGGTACCAAAGGTAAGAAAGTATCCCCCAGATTGCTACAGCAAGTGCGGATAGCTGATACCCTATATCTTGGGACAGATACGTCTGCATCTGATCCGTCACTCCTTCCATACCCTTTAATATTGCCGTCGGTCCCTGGCTAAGACCGAGACGAATTCCAAGCATTAGTTCAAATAAAGAAACGATGAATATCGAAATGATCATTAACAACGCTTCCTCAATTATAAACGGCAATATTGCTGATTTAAAATAATTCTTCAATGAATTCCCTTCCTTTAGCGGACGAACAATCTATTTGGAAAAAAGGCTGCCGCAAAATGTCCGAATAAACCTTTCATTCTACAGCCGCCTCTTCTCCCTATTCTTCACTACTCTTTTATGTCATCATACCAGCCATCTTTTTATTCTGTTATCCGAGTACAACCTCGACCTGGTGCGCTTTCTTATCACCGGCAAGAGGGATAATATTGCCCTTCACTTCCTTACCGTCGACAACCAGCTTTGCAACACCCTTATTTACATGGTTCGGGTTTTTAACGGTGATGTTGTAAATATCTCCTCTGAATTCACGGGTAATCTGATAGCCGTCCCATGCCTTGGGAATGGAAGGATCCACCTGTAAGCCGTCATACTCAGGTTTAATACCGAGAATTGCCTGGGAGATTGCAACAAAGTTCCAGGACGCGGTACCGGTCAGCCAGGAGTTCTTCGCTTCCCCATGACGTTTTGCATCCTTACCTGCTACCATCTGGGAATATACATAGGGCTCCATGCGATGGATTTCGGAATACTCCTCCGTATAGGAAGGTGCAATTCTTGTAAAGTAATCAAAAGCGTTATCCCCTCTTCCCATCTGCGCTTCCGCAATCATGATCCAAGCGTTGTTATGGCAGAAGATACCGGCATTCTCTTTATAACCGGCCGGATAGGTGGATATCTCACCATATTCTACATAATACTTTGTAAAAGCAGGATTCTGAAGTACCAGACCGTACTTGGTTCCGAGACGTTCTTCAACGGCATCCAGAGCCTGAAGTGCCTTGCCGTCCTCCGTACCGCAGTTACCCATGATACAAAGACCCTGGGACTCGATAAAGATCTTTCCTTCTTCGTTCTCATTACTGCCGATCTTTTTACCGTAATCATCATAAGCGCGAACGAACCAGGAACCGTCCCAACCGTCCTTCATGATTACATCACGCATCTTCTTAATCTCAGCAGTGATTCTGTCAACTTCTGCTTTGTTACCAATCTTATTCATTAACGTAGCATATTCTTCACCGATATAGCAGAACATACCTGCAATCATGACGGACTCTGCCACTCTTCCGTCCTTACTGGTGGAAGTCTGGAAGGACTCACCGGGCTCAGTGGAGAAGCAGTTCAGATTCAGACAGTCATTCCAGTCAGCACGTCCGATTAAAGGAAGTCCGTGAGGACCTACGTTATTGATGACATGATCCATGGAGCGCTTTAAGTGATCCGCCAGAGGGGTTGACGTCATCTCATCGTTATCGAAAGGTGTCATAACCTCGAGGATGGAGAAATCTCCGGTTTCCTTGATATAGGAGGTTACTGCAAGCACCAACCACAACGGATCATCGTTGAAGTTGCCGCCGATCTCATCGTTGCCCTTCTTGGTAAGGGGCTGATACTGATGATATGCACCGCCGTCCTGCAGCTGTGTGGAGGCAAGATCGATAATTCTTTCTCTTGCACGGTCAGGAATCTGATGAACGAAGCCAAGAAGATCCTGGTTAGAATCACGGAAGCCCATACCTCTTCCGATACCGGACTCAAAATACGAAGCACTTCTTGACAGGTTGAAGGTCACCATACACTGATACTGGTTCCAGATATTCACCTGACGGTTCAACTTCTCATCCGCTGATTCTACTCTATACTTGGACAACAGCTGATCCCAGTATGCTGCCAGCTCAGCGAAAGCCTTGTCCACCGCAGCTGTCGTCGCAAAGCGTGCGATCATCTCTTCCGCTTTCTTCTTATTAATCACATTCTTGCTTTCCCATTTCTCTTCGAAAGCATTTTCTACATATCCCAGCATAAAGACATATTCCTTTGTCTCACCGGGCTCTAAGTTAACCTCCAGACAGTGGGATGCAATCGGATGCCATCCGTCTGCCACGGAGTTATTGGATTTACCTGCAAAAACCGCCTGAGGATTGTCAAAACCGTTATAGGTCCCCATAAAGCTCTCACGATCGGAATCAAAGCCTGCAATCGGAGCATTTACAGAGAAGAACGCATAATGATCACGTCTTTCCTTATATTCAGTCTTATGATAAATGACGGAGCCTTTGATTTCCACTTCGCCGGTGTTATAATTTCTCTGGAAATTGGTGGTATCATCCTGTGCATTCCACAGACACCACTCAAGGAAGGAGAACAGCTTTACCTGTTTCTTCTTACCGGATGTATTCTTTACCACTACCTTGTGTACCTCGGCATTGGTATCCATGGGTACGAAGAAGGTTACCTCTGTTTCAACGCCTCCCCTTGCGCCGGTAATCTTTGTGTAGCCCATACCATGTCTGCATTCATATTTATCGAGTTCCTTCTTAACAGGAGCCCAACCCGGTGACCAGACATCTCCCTCATCGTTGATGTAATAATAGCGCCCGCCTCCCAGATCCAAAGGCACATTATTATAACGATACCGTGTAATTCTTCTCAGTTTCGCATCCTTATAAAAGCTGTAACCTCCGGCAGTGTTGGAGATCAGTGAAAAGAATGCCTGAGATCCCAGATAGTTGATCCAAGGATAAGGGGTCGTAGGGGTTGTAATTACATACTCCTTCTTGGAATCATCAAAATAACCAAATTGCATTTTATAATCCTCCTTATTACTATTTTAATACTCCATTCCCAATTATATTATACCTTTTGAGGCTTTTCAACCAAAAGTAATGACGAAACAAGAATTTGTTACAACTGAAATTTACCGGAATACGAATTTATATGTGATATGGTAAAAAAGCTCCTTCTTCTTACTATTTATCACGTTTTACTTTATTATTTAAGATTTTTTTTATAATTAATTTCTTTTTATCTAAATGTAAATATGATACACTATTATTTGTCAATTGGTGGGAGTCTCTTTTCCTGCAGTGGACAAAGCATTCTATGTAAAAAAGTGAGGTTCAGTTATGCCGAAACAAACCAGACTGACTGAAGAAGCAGCCATCTATCAGCAACGCCAGGAATTAACC
>JAEZLY010000105.1 GCA_023414985.1 Bacillota bacterium
TAAGATACAAGAACAGCTTAAGGCAAGAACAACAGGCATCCCTCACACACAGGTTGCCGGACATCATACCGATAATGTATGTCATGATCGAACATAAATGTTCGCTTTTGACATACATTATCAGCAAGCTGTCCGTCAAACAGTGCATTATGGGATGCCTATTATTCTTACCTTAGCTGTTGAAGTGTATTTAAAAACAGCCTTTTTAATTTGTTTTTAATAAGGAATTATTTGTTTCATACGGGCAAATAAGGTGTGGTTAAGAAGACCTGTTTGCCGAAGTGCTGATACTTTTTAAAATACTCATAGGCCTTCTTCGCCGACTTCCGATTTTGATAGATTCCGAATACCGTCGGGCCGCTTCCGCTCATCAGGGAATTCAGCGCGCCCAGTTCCTTCATCTTATCTTTGATTTCCGATATAATAGGATATTCCTTTACGGTAACCGTCTGAAGAATATTGTCCATCGCTTTTGCCAGGGTATGTAGATCGGAAGCATTCAGAGCCGTCCGCATGGCCTGAATATCAGGGTGGGGACTTCCCTCGTTCAGATGCAGATTCTCATATACATATTTGGTAGAGACACTGATATCCGGCTTCACAAGAAGGATGGAGCAGGAGGGGATGGGAGACAGAGGTGTCAGTATCTCACCTATTCCTTCGGAAAGGGCGGTACCAAGCAGGATACAGTAGGGTACATCGGCACCGATTCTGACCCCGAGCTTCATGAGCTCCTCTTTTGATCTTTCCATGTGAAAAAGCTGATTTAATCCAAGCAGAGTCGCTGCAGCATCGGAGCTGCCACCGGCGAGTCCGGCAGCAACCGGGATATTCTTCTCTAAACGGATGGACAAGCCGGTCGAAAGCCCATAGGTCTCCATAAAAAGAGCGGCTGCCTTATAGACCAGGTTATCCTGGTTGTCGGGCAGGAAAGGTAAATTCGTAGTCATGGAGATCCCATGCCCATTCGTCTGGTTTATCGTAATACTATCATGCAGTTCCAGGGATTGCATGATCATACATACATCATGATAGCCATCTTCGCGTCTTCTCAATACATCAAGCCCGAGATTTATCTTTGCATAAGCATTCACTGTTAACATTCTATCGGCTGCCCCCATATTCTGATTTCTGATCAAAGGAAGTTAGGTCTTTCCATCCCTTTTTGATCCGTTCGGAATTTATAAGTAAGCTTATTTTATCATATCGTTGCTGCAGTTACAATGATTTACGCAGTCTTCTTCTTTGCCTCGAATAATTTCCTGATGGCTTCCAGAAGCTTTAGCCGGACCTTTACCGGGGTTTTCTTATTCATCAGGGTTTCATATTCTTCTTCGGTCAGCAGCTTGGAAAGCTTCTCTCCGGACTTCTGATCAACGATACTGTAGGTTTCATCCACAAAGCAAAGGGGAGGAAACATAACACACCACCAGTTACGACCTTCGGCTTTTCCAAGCTTTATTCTGAGGGCATGATAACGACCGGGGGGGAAGGTATAGGCTCCATATACCTTCAGAGGAAAATAACAGTCCTCCAGGGAGGCACTTGCGGTGTAGCGATAGCCTTGGCTTTGAATCACAGTATTAGCAAGATTGGTTAATTCGGGTAGCTGCCCCTTGACGATCTCCCTGACTTCGGAAAGATTTGTACAATCCGTTATCATAGGGGCGAGATAGCTGACCAGTCGATCCTTTACTAGGAGCTTCAGACTCTGATCCTCCAAGCTGTCACTATTGGCGATTACATGAAATCGCAGGATATCTTCTGCAATTCCTTCCTGGATATCCTTATCCTGCATCGCGGCTGCCCGCACAGCGAGATTACCTATACCGAACAGCAGCAAAAGCAGAATCAGCAGCAATGACCGGGATTGATTGCTGTCCCGGAGTTTATGTAAGAAGCTTTTTATTTTATTATTTGTAGTGACCTGAGTGACGGTAACAATATTCCTATTCATCTTTCTCTCCATTCCTTCTTATTCATTTACACAATCCGTGGCTGACAGCCGGGATTGCGTTCCTTTATCAGAAGTCTTGCCCGTATCATCTGATTTATACCACAAAAAATACTGATATCGTCTTTTCGGTAGGAGATGTTAAGGATTCCTGCTTGAACAGACTCCTGACAAGTAGTACAATGAAAGAACCCGGTGGAGAGGGTAGAGGATTATTCTGGAGGGATTGAAATGACGAAAGATGTTATTGTGACAATAGAAGGACGGCAGCTTGATTCTGATGAGATGGTAATGATATTGAAAGCAGATGGGAGTTATCATCTGCAGCATCAAAAACACTTCATCCAATACGAAGAACCTTCGGAATCAGAGGGAGCCGTTATAAAGAACCTGATTAAAATCTCACCAAACCGCATAGAGATAACAAAAAAGGGTGCTGCATCCTCGCAGATGTATTTTGATCTTGACCAAAATACAGAAGCGATTTATCATACACCCTATGGTGACTTATGCTTTCAAGTAAAAACCTCACAGATTTTCTTTGAAGAGACTGAGAATTCCATTCTTGCAAGATTGGAATATGCTCTTTATACCGAGGATTCTCATCTCTCCGATCATCGGACAGTAATTATGATTCAGGCAAAGACGCCTATTTATCATCTTCACTGACAAAGCCATTTTCCTCGAACACAACACCAAAGGATAGCTTCTGCATAAAGCGGTAATAATTTTTGATATCCTTTGGAGCTGTCAGCAGGTAAGTCTTCATTTCCTTATTCCTTACAGGAAGAAGCTGAACTCGCGTCGTCCCGTCAGGATCAAGATAAAGCTTCAACATACCGGATTCTTTATTGGATTTATTAAACCAGTAGTTACCCAGGCTGTAAGCGATCGGTTTTCCTTTATAGAATTCGATTCCCTGCATCACATGGGGGTGGCAGCCAATCACGGCATCTGCTCCCGCATCGATATATTTCTGTGCCAGTGTCCGCTGGTATTCTTCGGGATAATTCTTCTGTTCTACACCCCAATGTACATAGATGACAACAAAGTCGCTGTTGTCTTTGGCTTCCTGAATGGACTCCAGGATCATAGCAGGATCATAGGTGCCTATCATACCGGGGGTGGTATCTGTTGCATACCAATCCATGTCAAAGACCACACGGGAGGCAGCTACGTAGGCGATAGTCTTATCCCCGACCTTCTTATAGACAGGCGCTTTTGCCCTGGCCATAGTCTCGCCGGCACCGACGTAATCAATCCCCGCGGTATCTAAGGTACTGAAAGTATCGATCAGGGCTTCGGGTCCGAAATCCAGCGCATGATTATTCGCAAGACTTACAATATCCACACCCATCTCACCCAAGATTCCGACACGACCGGGATTAGCCCGAAAGGTATAGGATTTATCCTGTTCCTCTGTTCCTCCGCTACTGTAGGAGAATTCATTATTCAGCATCATAATATCAGCCTGATTCATTTCTTCAACCAGATCCTTGGAAAGAACGCCCAATATTCCTTTCCCCGCTGAAGTATATTTCTTGACCGGATAAGAGTCCTCATCCAGATTGACATCTCCTGCAAAGCCTAACACGACGGGGCCGGGCGGAGGGGCAGTCGGTGTGGGTGCTGCAGTGGGTGCAGTGGTCGGTTCTGTTGTTGCATCCTCAGTAGTCTCCGGAATCGGTGTTGGGATAAAGCTGTTATCCTCCGATGTAGCCAGATCACCTCTTAATTGCTGATCAAAGGCAAATACTAGTAGCCCGGTAAAGGCACAGATCGAAAGAACACAGACGATGGACAGTAACACTAGATTTCTTTTCTTCACAATGAACACCCTCCTTCTGAATAAAATATCGGATAAAAGAAATCCTCTTACCTTTTTGACTTTTGCCGCTTAGGTAAGAGGATGTTATTATTTTTCTTTTTTAAATATCCCTGTAATTCTCTGTGTAAAGCTTTTCTTTTCCTTGCGTTGTTCAAGGTTTCCTCTTAAGCCCTTTACATCCATGATATAAATACCGCTGAGTACGGCCTTTATCTCTTTCTTAACTGGAACAAGATCATAAATCTTGGCATCGCATACCAGGTTCATTACCTTCGGACCGATTTTCGCTTTTACGATCGGAACCTTGGAACGGCGTAAATACTTCGGAGTAGAGTCAAGTACCATCTTGGGAAGGTTGGCTTCCGTCAGCTTCATTTTCTTCTTATCGATAACGAGGATAGAAACCGTCTGGGCAGCTGACTGCATTTGGGCTTCGGATTCCTCCTGTCTCTTCTGTAGCTTTCTGCCTGCAAAATATAACGCGATTAGAACACCGATTACCACGACAGCCACGATTAATAATACAATGGTTAATGTATTCACGGGTTATGTACCTCCTCATAATTTTACGATTTCAAATGCCTGCTGTCCAGGACAAGCCCAATCTATCAGGGCAACGATAATTGTATCATCTTTTTTATAAAAAATAAATAGTCAAATTGATATTATTATATCAGTGGTTCGTTCTTTAGAAGCATTTCTCTTATGATACCCTGAACATAGGAGCCAAGGAATTTCTGCTGTTCTTTGTCCAGATTTTTCGGATAAATGGGTTTGCCGTATTCAATGATCACATGGCCGGAACGAATCCAGGGCATATGATTTTCGAATAATTCGTCCGTATTAGAGATCGCCACGGGAATAATGGCACAGCCGGTCTTTTCAGCGATCTTAAAGCTGCCTTCCTTGAAGGGGAGCATTTCTTTGCCGTGATTACGGGTACCTTCCGGAGAGATGAATACGGAATAGCCGTTCTTTACCAGGTCAATTCCCTTCAGAATGGTTTTTAGCCCCTGCTTGATATCCTCACGGTCTAAGAACAGACACTGGAGGAATTTCATCCAAGTGCTTAAGAAAGGAATTCTTCCAATCTCCTTCTTCGCCATAAAACCTGTCAGGGTCGGAACTGAGGTATAGGCAACAGGGACATCAAAATAACTGCGATGATTGGAGATATATAAAACCGCTTCGTCCTTTGGTATATTATCCATGCCTATGACAGTACGCCTCACTCCGCTGAGGAACAACACGACGTGAAAGGCGCCTACTACAATTCTCTGGGAACTGGCTACCATGGCTCGATGGTTGAAGCGTCCGAGGATAAGTTCTATCAAATACAATGGAATACTGATAATAAAAAAGATCACCAGAAATAATACTACAAGTATAAAACGCATCGCAATCCTCCCATATATCCTATTATGTTACATCTTTCATTATTCATTCACAACTTTGTTCATCGAAAAGCAAAATCCCTTAATTTGTACCTTCTTCTATACCCGTTGACTCCGTTGAAATTGTAGGAGTAGGAAATTCGGTAACCGTCGGTGGCTCCGTAGGTGCCGGCTCCTCAGTCGGTACAGGGGTTACGGTAGGAGTAGGGGTAACGGTTGGTGTGGGGATTGCAGTCGGTTTATTATTGCCCTGGGGGGCTTTCGTCGGAGCAGGAGTAGCGTCTGCTCCTTCAGGAAGATCCTCCTCCAGACTTCCGTCAATGATCTCACCGTTAGCTCCGATGACGATACCGGAACCTGATACCGGATTGGGCTTCTTCGGAGGTTTATAATTGATGATACTGGCGTACTTTGCCTCGAAATCAAAATTCGGGCTCGGTGTATAGTGATAATATTCATCCAGGGTCAGATGGTTAGTAAAAAGATAATTCGCCAGAGCTTTCCCTACATAGCGGATGTGCCAGGGTTCATAGGCGTAGCCGGTAATGTCCTCGTTGCCTGCCGGATAGCGGATGATATAACCGTACTGATAGGCATTTGCAGCCAGCCATTTACCTTCCGGAGAGGAGGCAAAGGTATTGTCTAATTTGAAATCCTGTGATTCAGCTGATACATCTATAGAAAGACCGGTTTGATGCTCACTGGTTCCGGGAACAGCCGAATAGCGCAGGGTATAGGTTTTGCCCTTTTTCACAATGTTGTTTTTGAATATAGCGGTTTGTCTTTCATAAGAACGGTATGCCGAGATTCCGTAAAGGATGATATGATCTTTTTTCGCAGCTGCAAATAATTGCTCCAATGCTGCAGCTGCTTCCGGGCGCATCAGGGTACGCTCGTCATATGTAATCAGATTAAATATGACATTAGGCGTGACCAGCTTCTCCGGTACGTAATCCTTTGGCAAAGCATATTCTTTATTTACAAATACAGTAATGCTGGATGGATCCAAGTCCATCTCAGTTGCCGGTACAAAGGGCTCTTCAGTAACCGTCGGTATAGCTTCTGAAGAAGTATCACCCTTGGCAGTATTATCTGCAGGAACCGGCGGGATATATGTATAGTCACTATCATCCTCCCCCTCATCTGTGTTACCGGGAACTGATGCGAGAGCTGAGTCTGCACCGGTATGTCCGCTGACATGAGCAATCCGGAGAAATACGGCTCCGCTCACAAGAATGAGGGCGGCGGCAGATAAAATAATAGCGACCAGCGACTTTTTTTTCAAAACAATATCTCCTTTCGTACAATAAACGGGAAGGGACGATCTGCTTGTCATTTGTTAAGCTTATCACGTATAGTATAACACAACAGAGCTGAAAATGAAGTAGATTTATCGTAATCCTCAGCAGTAAATTTAGGCAATTGTATTACTTTGCATCTTCGGCAAGGCTATCCAATAGATCGGTTTTCATGCGGTACAGCTTTACAGATAGATCAACATATACGATGTGTGGATTAATCAAACGTCTGGCCTCATCCCATAAGGTTTCCTGCTCTTTGATGCAGTATTCCCGGATATCCATGACAGAGGGAGAGGTATAGACGCATTTTCCGGCAAGAAA
>JAEZLY010000258.1 GCA_023414985.1 Bacillota bacterium
ACCTGGGGCTGCCCTTCCCATGATAATATTACAAGTATTTTGGATGCAATCAGGGAGAAAGGGATCAGCTATTTTGTAATAGACTGCGGCTGGTACAAGGAAGACGGAATACCTTGGGATATTGCAATGGGAGATTATAACGTATCCTCCGAGCTATTCCCGGAGGGTTTGGAAATGACGACGCAGGCAATATGGGAAGCAGGAATGAAACCCGGCATCTGGTTTGAGATTGAGAATGTTGGTTCAGCCTCAAAAGCATATCGGTTGGAGGAACACCTGCTAAAAAGAGACGGTAAGGTTCTAACCACGACGATGAGACGCTTCTGGGATATGCGTGACCCATGGGTAAAAGAGTATTTAACAGAAAAAGTAATTGGTTTGCTGAAAAAATATAAGTTTGAGTATATGAAAATTGATTATAATGATACGATTGGTATCGGCTGTGACGGAGCAGAAGCAATCGGGGAAGGCCTGCGTCAGAACATGATGGCAGCATACGAATTCATAGAGAAGGTAAAACGGGAGGTACCCGATATTATCTTAGAAAACTGTGCTTCCGGCGGACATCGACTGGAACCCTTGATGATGCGTGCCTGCAGCATGGCCTCGTTTTCCGATGCCCATGAATGCAGGGAGATACCGATCATTGCTGCTAACCTTCACCGTGTTATCCTGCCGAGGCAAAGCCAGATATGGGCTGTGATCCGTAAGGAAGATGATTCAAAGCGGATCGCATATTCCATAGCGAACACCTTTTTGGGCAGAATGTGCCTGTCCGGAGACGTAACAGAATTAAGTAAGGAGAGCTGGAAAGTGATCGACGATGGAATTGCATTCTATCATAAAATCGCACCGATCATTCGAAACGGATATACAAATTGGTTCGGGACACCTATGAATAGCTACCGTCATCCTCAGGGATGGCAGGGCATTCTTCGAACCGGAGACAATGGGGATGCCTATGTGGTACTTCATATTTTTGATGGTAAAATGGAATATGATTGCACCATTGATTTACCGCAGCAATCTGAGTATGAGATAACGGAGGTATACTCTGATTCCAAGGTTGAATTCACGCTTCAAGATCATAAGCTGATTTATCAGCCTACAGAAAATTGGAAAGCGGTTGCGGTATATTTAAAAGCAGTGAATGCCTGAGGTAATAGACGATTAAGAAAGACCACGTCCAACGAAATTGAGCGAACGTGGTCTTTGTTTATGGTTATTCTCTGTGTCTACGGAAACGAATAAGGAATATATCTTATTCTATGTATATGATTTATTTTTTATATTGTACTCTTGGTAAAAATATACAAGTACCGAACCATACCTCCGCTATCGACTTCTGAGAGTAATTCGTTAAAATGAGTACACTCATTCATGATTTGTTTGTAAGTCTCCGGAATTTCACTGTACAGTTCGGATTTCATCGCCAAGGTTTCTTCCAGAGCCTTCAACCAAAACTTCCTATGAGCCGCAGATAAATCAAATGCCTCGAACGGTATTCTGTGATCGACACCCCATTTTCCGACCTGCAGATTGCCTGCTGATGGATTTTGAAGGTCATCCATCGGCTGGCTTGACCAAAATATAGCCAATTTTCCGCCGGGCTTAAGCATAGTCAGGCATTGATCTAAGAGTGTACGCAGCTTATCTATGGTACCGGTGAAATATAAAGTGTCAAAGAAATATATTAAATCGAAACTGGAAGCTTCAAAAGAGACTGTGTTACCATCAGCAACTTGAAAATTCAATAATATATTATCGGAAAATTTATGGTTTGCATGTGAAATCGCAGGCTCATCAATATCGATTCCCGTAACCTGAGAACGATAATGCTCAGCGACGGCGGCCGTTATATAGCCTGGGCCACAACCCATATCTAAAATATGAGAATTAGGCGCTAAATTTACCTCCCGAAAGAACAATTTCAGGTCATCCATTGTTACCATACCAATTTGTTTCAAATCTTTTCCGTAAACACGGTTGCACCATTCTCCCCAGGCGGGGCTTTCATAATACCTTATCTTACCTTCACCCTCATCATACTGCATCCTATTTCACCTCTTATTGATTAATATCATTATCTTGTAATAAGTCTAACCATTTGTGCCCGTCCGGGTAGGAAAATTCCAACGCTTTGATTAACCAATCTTTACTTTCAAGGGGCAAGTAAGGAACAGTCATATCAAAATCCTTTTGATAGCCTTCTCTCGAAATGTAAGTTGATTTACAAAATAAAACCCACTCAGGTGAAATATAAGGAATTCCGTCACGAGTAAATAAAATTACCTTCTCGAGCTCTCTTGATATGCAATGATTCTGTGCGTAAACAAAGCTTCCCTCTTTTTTGGGGTTGAATATTACTTCAATAAAATCAAAGTTTAATTGCTCGGGATATAATATTTCCATTTTAAACAGGTCTTTTCCTTGCGGATGCATCTTGAGGAAGGAACAATCGGGTTTGATGCAAAATACGCAGATTTGTTCTACCTTCTGTACGGTTGGGTCTGATATATGACGAATTAATCCGTTGGTTAAGGGTTCATATATTATCCAGCCGTGATCGAGCATAAACTTTATAAATTGATCTTTGTCATTTTCAAATATGCAGATGTCCAAATCACTGTGCGGACGTATTACCTTGTCAATAAATAACTCAAGTGCATATCCTCCCCCGATCGCAAAGGATAAAGAACTATCGTTCACCAAATCAACGCATTTGGTTATAAGTTTATTCATATTCTGTCTCCCCCGAATATCTAAATGTGCTATGTTTCCGATACCACTTCGGAATATACATATTCTACCATAAGGCGATACTATTTCAAATATTTTTATGGAATTATTTTTCGTTTGTCTTGATGGTGAATCTCGCCCTTGAATAAATAGATATTGACTAGAAAGAATCACAATGATAATATGGAAATGGATATATTTTCCAATTATCGCACTGTTGAATGCCTATTAATAGAAACAGGAGGAAGGATGATGCTAGAAGCTGATCACTTTGTAAAACTCCCTGCCGACTCATTTCAGAAGCCACTTCCGCCATTTACGGCCACCGGACCGGATACAATGAAACGATGGCTGGAGATGAAATATCTAGATGACTTATCCGATATCAGACCGGAGCAATATGGATACTACAAATATTATGTTCACCACTTTATCGAAACATTTTTCACAAAAGAGAAAATCAATGGGAAAAGAGTGCTGGATTTTGGCTGTGGCCCCGGATTCTATTCCGCATTCCTGGCGGAACGCGGCGCGATTCTGACCGGAATCGACCAAAATGAGTTTCTGATCGGCAAAGCGAACGAATTGAAGACTCGTCGTTCCCTGAATAACATCGATTTTATATGCGGAGATTTTGCCACGACATCCCTAAAGTGGCCCTATGGATCCTTTGATTACATCTTAGCAATTGATGTCATCGTGAGTTTTGATTGTATGCGACTGAAGCATGCCCATAATGAAGTAGTCAAGGCGTTCCGAAGTGTAAGAAGATTGCTGGATGATCAGGGGAGGTTTTACGTAATCGAGAGTCATCCTTTTTTCGGGCGCGTACTCCGAGAGGTTATTTCAGATACGGGTGAGCGCTTCCTGATTCGGAATGCACACTACAAATTTGACTATAAGCCGAAAGAGGATGAGAATCATTGGTTTACTCTTGATGAGCTTACGAGAGCAAGCAATGAAAGCGGACTTGCAATATCACGTATTTACGAGCCTGATCCCAGCCCCTTAATGAACCAAAATGATCCTGAGCGATATGATTTCTGCCTTCGTTACCCCAGACTGATTGTATATGAAATGTGCAAGAGGATGGGGGGTTAGTTATTCGGAAGAATAATGAGCTGTAATAGGAATTTTCAATATAAAGGAGGAATGTTATGGGTTCGAAACAGCCGAAACTTAAGAAGATATTCAAAAAACCGGAAAAAGCACCTGCTAAGGAAATCATGACTCAGGAGCCGTCGGAATTTGATCGAAGAGAGATTGCAGAGCATATTCATTTGCCCGGAGGACCCGGGAAGACCTTCTGCCGTACACCGGATGATCTGTTAGGTAATATCGCAAGTGATTGCACCTCTAACTGTCACAGCGATTGCGGTACCAACTGTCACAGCGATTGTGGCACGAATTGTCACAGCGACTGCGGCACCAATTGCCACAGCGATTGCGGTACCAACTGCCATAGTGACTGTGGCACCAACTGTCATAGTGACTGCGGTACGAACTGTTCCATGTGCCCCAGCGAGAGGCTTGATAATCTCTATGATCGGCTCGATCGCATCGAATCATTAGTTGATGTAAAGTTCGGAGATGTTGAAAAGATACTGGAGCGAATTTCACTGAACATGAAAAATCAAGTGAACGATCTGCCTTCAAATGAACTGAAAGAGGATAATAATGAACAAAATTTTAAATTACGTTGATAATAATCAGGAAGTTCTCCAAAGATCCCGTTTTGCGCATCTTTTTAAAAAGGATGGTGTTGTCTGTATTTTTCATTCGTTAACCCGGCGCATGCTCTTCGGCGGGCAATCTTTGGAGGACTTATATGAAGCCTTAGCGAAATCAAGTACAATTGATGAGATGATTGAGGGACTTTCTCACCGGTACTCAAGGAAACAACTGACCAATCTTATCCTAGAACTTCAGGAAAGATCAATCTTAATACAATCTCAGGAGGAGGATACCGAGGTTTATCTTCGGTGTTTTAAGAAAGGACTTGCTCAGTATAGCATCCATCATATGTACTTGCTTCCGACCTCTGATTGTAATTTTAGATGTATGTACTGCTTTTTGGAGGATGAGGAACGCCCTTTAGAGCCAAGCTACATGGATCAGGAGACGGCGGAATCGGCGATCCGACTATTTGCAAAACTTGCCGGAGGCAACGGTCCTGCCAGCGTGACAATCTATGGTGGGGAACCGCTTTTAAATGCGGGTACCACTTACTTCGCAATGCGTTTTTTGCGACAGCTTCAAGGGGAAGGGGAATTCCCGCAGGGCCTAGATGTATCGATGCTATCCAATGGCAGCTTAATTGATGATGAAACAATCCGTGTTCTGAAAGAGACTCATGCCGGGATTGGGATCTCTATTGATGGCCCGCGTCATTTGCACGATGCGGCAAGAAAGGATTGTATAGGAGCAGGCACTTTTGACAGTGCATTAAGAGGTTTCAGACGATTACAGGAAGAGGGGCTAAATCCATCGGTATCTTGTACTTTGAATGCATATACAATTCAATTCATGGATGAGATTGTTGATTTTATCATCAACGACTTGCACCCAAACGGTATGGGATTTAACCTGCTGCTCCCGCGAGTTGGCAGCTCCGGTCCCTGTACGGCAATGGATCAAGAATTTGCTTCCCGTGAAATTATCCGTGCCTTCGAGAAGCTGCGTCGTGTCGGTATCTATGAAGATCGCATGATGCGCCGTGTAAGACCCTATGCTGAAAATCGCTTCCAATGCAAGGACTGTATGGGAGTGGGAGGTCAGATCGTAGTGGGACCATCCGGCCAGATCGGACCATGCCAGGCTTTGCTTGGTATGAATGATGAGAAGTACTTTCCGCTGAATGTCCATGATTTTGATGTTCGTGGCGAAACAGTATCGTCGGATACGATTTATGCTAACCCGCTTTTTGACGAATGGCGTCATCGATTTCCCATGAATATGAGTGAGTGCGTTGATTGCTTTGCAATTTCGGTTTGCGGAGGCGGTTGTCCTTATGCTTCTCAAATTGTTAAGGGATCTATATGGGAGATTGATGATCGGGTATGCTTTCAGGCTAAAAATATTCTTGAATGGATGATCTGGGATACATACAAAAACATGATAAAGATAACACCAAATTTATGATAAAAACAGGATGAATATGATATTATTCATTAGAATGAAATGATACCTTTTTCTTATCAACAAAGAGGAGGGTGTATTATGAAAAAGAAATTATCCAAGCTACTTGCTATACTGTTAACCGCTGTTATGATGATAAGTATCAATAGCAGCTGGCCTACTGCATTCATGGATGCCAAGGCGGCTGAAAAGGCTGCAGAATCAGATGGATACCGTTTGATTTGGAGTGATGATTTTAACGGAAAGACCCTGGATCGAACCAAATGGAATTATGAACTTCATGAACCGGGTTGGGTAAATAACGAACTTCAAAGATATACAAATTCATCTGAAAATACATATCTAAAAGATGGTAATCTTGTGATTCAGCCAGTTAAAACGGTGGATAAGAAGACAGGAGACATATCCTATACCTCGGGCAGAGTAAATACCCAGAACAAAGTCGATTTTAAATATGGTAAGGTAGAAGTCAGAGCAAAGCTGCCGAAGGGGCAGGGCATCTGGCCGGCGATCTGGATGATGCCCACCGATGACAGCTTGTATGGCGGCTGGCCTAAATGCGGTGAGGTGGATATCATGGAGCTGTTAGGTAATAACCCGAGTAAGGTTTATCAGACACTCCATTACGGAAAGAACAGTACAGATGTACAGAGTCAGGGAACCAAGACCTTAACAAAGGGAGACTTTTCAAGCGGCTATCATATCTTTTCCGTGGAATGGAACCCGGATAATATCAGCTTCTTCGTAGATGGTGAATTAACAAAGACAATTAATAAATGGTACACAGGTACGGAAGGGGTTGGAATCATTACCTATCCGGCTCCGTTTGACCAGGACTTTTATGTTATCCTGAATGTGGCTGTCGGAGGAAATTGGCCGGGAAAACCCGATGCAACCACCGATTTTTCCAAGGCTAAAATGCTGGTGGACTATGTAAAGATCTATCAGAAAGCGTCCTATAATGAGAATGTTACCATGCCGGAAAACAGCGTTACTTTACGAGATCCGGATGCAAACGGTAATTATGTTAATAATGGTGATTTCTCAGAAGCAGAAGCTTTAAATGATAACACAGGCTGGTTCTTCCAGACCATGAACGGTGGCGACGCTGCAGCTGAAATTGCTAAGAATACCTTATCGATTACGACCCAAAAGGAAGGAACCGTTGATTATTCCATTCAGGCAATGCAAGCCGGTATCCCGCTTGCAAAGGGTGGCCAGTACCGGATTAGTTTTGAAGCGAAGGCAGAAGCGGAACGTTCTGTGGTTTTAAGACTGGATGGACCGGATTATAACTATACAAAGTATATGGATGATAAGACTGTGAACCTGACCACATCCTTTAAGAACTATACCTACGACTTTACCATGTCTGCGGATACAGATGAAAACGGGCGTCTGGAATTTAACCTCGGAGCACAGAATACAACCAATCCTATCGCAGCTGTTTCTGTAAAAAATGTTAAGCTGATCAAGCTTGGACAGACCGATCTGTCGAAGGGCGCAGGGAAAGAAGTGAAGAGCGTATTAGCAGATGGTAATTATATTTATAATGGTACCTTCGATCAGGGAGCGGAGCGCTTTGGTTATTGGGAAGTCAGCGCAAATAAGTGTAAGGCTTCTATCGGCGTTACGAATAATAACTATGTACGTATGTTGAAGGTAAATGTTCCGGCTGCATCGAACAAACCGGAGGATGTCGCAGTAAGCCAGACAGGTCTGGCGTTACGAGCTAAAACCACTTATATTCTGAGCTTTGATGCAAAAGCTGCGAAGGCGAAAACCATTCAGGTAACGGTTGCAGGTAAGACCCTTCAGGCTGCATTAACTTCAAAGACGAAGCATTATAAGTATGAATTCACTACTTCTGCAGACATAAAGGTAAATACTGCTGCATTAAAATTCCTGCTGGGGAAACAAGGTACAGTTTACCTTGATAATGTCCGGATTGATAAGGTTCAAAAAGCCGGTTCTGAGATGGTTCAGAACGGAGATTTTGCAGACGGATTAAGGAGTTGGGCTCCGTATGTTGATACGACGGCAGCTGCAACCTATGCGGTTACCAATAACAAAATCAAATTCGATATAACGAATGCAGGAAGCCAGAACTGGCATATTCAGTTGAAGCAGAGCGGCTTGAACCTGGAAAAAGGGAAGACCTATCAAGTGAAGGTCACTTTAAAATCAAGTACAGACCGTAATGCAGAGCTTGCGTTAATGGGAAATGCATCGAAAAACTACGCTTATTATGGCGGAGCAGTGGTAACTCTGTCTGCCGGGAAAGAAGTAAATTATGTCGGTACATTTCAGATGAACAGTGATAGTGATTCAAACGGTGATCTGGTATTCTCCCTTGGCAAGGTAGGAGAGGGTACGACATCGGGTGGCAGTGTTGAATTATCCAACGTGAGTGTAGCAATCGCAGAGTAATACGATAAGTGACAGGAGGCTGTCGGATAATACCGATAGCCTCCTATTTTTAATGAGCTTTTGACATCCAGCTTTTCCTGTAATATAGATCACGATATTTTTTTGGTGATAATCCGATCTGCTTTTCGAAAGCCTGTGTAAAATGACTCTGAGATGAAAAGGAGAAATAATTAGCAATATCAGCAATATCATAATCAGAGAATTTTAACATGTTTTCGGCTCTTTCTATTTTCTTCTCACGAATGTAGTCGCTGATGGAAATTCCAACCTCAGAGACAAATAATTTGGATAAATAGCTTTCTGATAAATCTAATCGATCGGCTAATTCTTTTAAAGTAATGCGATTATGAATATGGCTATAGATGTAATCAATACAAAGCACAATATGCTTTGAATGAACCTTGTTTTTTTGGAGCTGCTGCATTTTCTTGGTAAAGTCAGTACACATGACCTGATGAAGGTCTGATATTTCTTCTTTGTTCTGGCACTTGTCCATCTTCTGAATGTAAAAATCACTCAATCCATAGGCCTTCTCCGCCTCCATTCCCCCATCAATACTATTACGGGTAATCATGGCGGCAGTGATCACAAAATGATATTTTATATTCTGCAAAGGATTTTCTGATAAACGTCCCATTCCCTCCGGATTGAGAAAGACATGATTCATGCAATTATTGGTGACATAATCGATATCTCCGTTTTTTACAGCATTGTAAAACTGAAGTTCATCCTCAAGAGGACGGTGGGAGATTGTCACTTCACGCTGCAGTAACTCAGTACTGTTCCATTCCTTATCATAATTCATTTTAGTACCCCCAAATCATAAGCTCCTTATTCTTTTATTATGACACCAAAAAGTAGAAAAAGCAATTATCGCAGTGCATAACAAGAGCAGGTATCCATCGGA
>JAEZLY010000290.1 GCA_023414985.1 Bacillota bacterium
CCGCTGAGATGCTGCTGGATGATGATATCGGCACCTATTTCAATCGTCAGGATGGACAGGATGAATCACAGTTTATCAATACCAAGTTTACATTGGAGAAGGATATTCAGCTCGTGAAGAAGATGAATTCCTTTATCTCGGGGGTACATATTTTCGGCAAGGAAGGAAAGGCCTTCTCTTCCCAGGCAACAACTCAGGACAGCATGTACGAGAAATTCATGCAGACGGAGATCGGTAAGAAATTTGAAGACAAAAAAGTCAAAACCCTTTGGGTGGGACAGCATTCGGAACTTGATTCCATGATCGTATGGGGAAAAGTTCCTTACAGTACCGAAGATTACGCCTTCTCTCTGTTCCGTTCTTTGAATGCACGTAACGGCTTTATTGTTATCGATGTATCCAAACAACAGATACTGGACATGTTTGCAAAATATGAGCTGGGAGAGAACAGCATTAAGGCATTTGTCACCGGAGACGGAAGGGAAGTTATCACAGGCTCCGAAGAGACCAGCATATTCGTGAATCAGGATTATTATCAGGAAGCATTAAAATCGGAAGCACCGACAGGGTTTTCCTATCAGACCTATAACGGGAAGGAATATCTGTTCCTGTACAGCAAGCTGACCGATGTCGGCGGCATGATCTGTGCATTGATCCCGAAGGATACTATTCTTCATCAGGTATCCGGTATTAAGACCTTGAATATCGCTTTCGTCATTATTTCCAGCATCATCGCTATTATTACGGTTATTTTGATCGTCGGCGGAATCAGTATGGCAATCAGCTTCCTGAATAAAAGAATTACAATGGCTGCGAAGGGTGACCTTACCACCACCTTTGATACAAAGAGAAAGGATGAATTCCTTCATCTCTCCAAGGGAATCGGTAATATGCTCTTTGATATGCGTAAGTTGATCGGAGAGGTTCAGGAAGTCGGTAGTAAGGTAAGTACTTCGGCATCGGGCGTTTCATCCAATGCAGAGCATTTACTGACAGCGACGAAGGATATCTCCAGAACGATAGATGATATTGAGCAGGGTATCGTACAACAAGCCGGCGATACAGAGCAATGCCTCCTTCAGATGGCGGGCTTATCTGATCAGATTAACCAGGTATATTCCAATACCAATGAGATAGAGAAGATTGCGAATAATACCAAGAAGATAGCAAGCGAAGGTATTGTCATCATTGATGAGCTGAATCAGAAGGCGAAGGCTACCACTGATATAACTCATGATGTAATCTCTAAGATACAGGAATTTGAAGAACAATCCCAGAATATCGGAGGCTTCGTCAAAGTTATCAATGAGATTGCTTCCCAGACCAATCTCCTTTCCCTGAATGCTTCCATTGAAGCAGCAAGAGCCGGAGATGCAGGACGCGGCTTTGCAGTAGTTGCCAATGAGATCAGATCCCTTGCAGATCAGTCCGTCCATGCTGTGAAGCAGATTCAGAATATCGTAAATGAGATTAAGATTAAGACAAAGGATACGGTCGATACGGCAAAGCAGGCAGAGAGTATCGTAGAGTCCCAGTCGGAAGCACTTGACAAGACGGTTAAGGTGTTTGACAACATCAATGATCATGTCAATAATCTGGCAGATAATCTGGATAATATCGCAAATGGTATTAAGAAGATTGAAGATGCCAAGACGGGTACTATGGATGCCATTCAGAGTATCTCGGCAGTTTCCGAGCAGACAGCTGCAGCTTCTGAGGAAGTCAGCGCTACTGCGATCAGCCAGGTAGACTCTGTAGAGCGAATGAGAATCGCTGCCGCCGAGCTCGAAGAAGATGCAAAGAAACTGGAGGAATCCATTCAGCTGTTCAAGATTAAATAATTGATCCTAATTTGAGGTTCCGAATAAATAATGAACGAGAATGCTTAGGGAAGAGTATCTTCCTTAAGCATTCTTTTTTAATTCACAGGAAATTGCATCCTATGAATTAAAAAGCCCTCCGGGCAGGATGCGCACGCTGCTTAATCGGAAGATAGCCGCAAGCGGCTACGCGGCGGCGCAAGAATGTGCCAAGGCACATTCTTTGTTGTTTACTGGTTAGGTATTCCTTTTTCGGTGTTAATTTGGTATGATGTAACTAAAAGTTCAAGCTTGATATGGTGCGGACATTGTATATATGAATTTATCATCATTAAAGTATCGTAAAGGAGAATAATAAAATGAATGAAAAGAAGATACAGGATGCGAAACTGGTAGCAATCACCTTCGATGACGGACCAAATTTGAGCACTACACCATTGGTACTGGAGAAGCTGAAAAAGCATGATGTATTAGCCTCCTTTTTTCTGATCGGCGAATTAATCAATGAAAAGACATTTCCTGTGGTTGAGCAGGAAATCGAGCTGGGTTATGAGATCTGTAATCATTCCTGGACCCATTCCTACATGGACCGGATGGAGCCTGAACTGATTAAGAAGGAAATCGAAGATACGGATCAAATCATTCACAAAATCACGGGAGCAGCACCGGCATTCTTCAGGCCCCCCTATATTGCGGTCAAGGATGAGATGTATGATGCTATTGACCTGCCATTTATCAATGGCATCAATTGTCTTGATTGGGATGAGAATATTACTGCCGCCGAACGGGTGGAAGGCATTCTTGGAAAAGTGAAGGATGGTGATATCATTCTTCTGCACGACTTTGCGGACAATCCGAATACGGTAGAAGCACTGGACGATATCATCCTTGGGCTGAAGGAACAAGGCTTTACCATGGTAACCATCAGTAGGTTGTTTGAATTAAAGGGTGTTAATCCCCGTGTAAATAAAAAGCTTTGGAGCAATGTATTCGAATAGGAATAATAACCGGATAGGGAGAGGTGATATGAAATGAATGTCCTGGTAATGGGTGGTACCAGATTTTTTGGGATACATCTGGTGGAAAGCTTATTAAAGCAGGGGCATCAGGTGACGATTGCGACCAGAGGGAATACGAAGGACAGCTTCGGTACAGCAGTTGAACGAATTGCGGTGGACCGCAGCAATCCGATTGCTATGGCAGAAGCATTTCACGGAAAATTCTATGATGCAGTATGTGATAACATTGCCTATAGTTCTCTGGATGTGAAAAACCTAATGGAGCAGATTACCTGCGGCAGATATATTCTTACTTCTTCTATCTCTGTCTATCCGGATCTCACCTTAAACCTAAAGGAAGAGGATTTCGATCCGCTGTCTTATCAGCTTCGCTGGTGTACCAGAGAGGATGATACGTATGATGAAATAAAGAGGCAGGCCGAATGTGCACTATTTCAGAACTATTCCGGAATTTCCGCGGCAGCAGTACGGTTTCCCTATGTGATCGGAACGGATGATTATACTAACCGGCTTTTTTTCTATGTGGAGCATATCCTCAAGGGGGTTCCGATATATATTGACAACGGGAATTCTGAGACAGGCTTTATCCGTTCTTCCGAAGCAGGCTCCTTCTTAGCCTGGCTGGTTACAGAAAAACTGCAGGGACCTGTGAATGCCGCAAGCAGTGGCACGATCTCACTCAATAAAGTAATAGACTATATTGAATACAAGACCGGTAAAAAGGCTATTCTTGCAATCGACGGTGAACCCGGTCCTTATAACAGTGAAGGTACTGCTTTTTCTATCAATACCGAGAAAGCGGAAAGCAATGGTTTTTGCTTTAGTCATCTGGAGACCTGGCTATATGACTTAATAGATTTCTATATTGATCAGGTGGATAAGCTTAAGCCTAATCATCAATCCCGCACATAATTTGAATGAATTGGAGCATGGATATGCTTGACTTATGGATTTTATTTGCATTGATTTCAGGTGTCTTTGTCAGTCTGAGGGAAATGTATATCAAACGTTTCATCAAACAATCTCCTGAAATCATCAGCTTTACAACAAGATTTTACGGAAGTATCATTTTCATAATCCTTGCCTTTCAAGGGAATATTAAAATTACAAATATACCTGTCTTTATAGGGATTACTGCGGTCACTGTCGTACTAACTGCATTTGCGACGCTGATCCGTCTTCGATTGATTAAGACGGAGGAGCTGTCCCTGACTACACCTTGGCTGGGAACAGTTCCGATGTTTGTGGTTCTCTGGAGCATCCTGCTTTATCGGGAAATTCCGGCGGGTCCTGCCTTGGCCGGAATTCTGTTGGTTTGTACCGGGGCTTTTACCATCAATCTGCAGGGCAGGAGATTGGAGCTGAAGAAGGCAAGCTTGTGGATGCTTCTGACGGCTTTGGTGTTTGGACTTACCACCTCACTGGATAAGCTGGCGATTGGAGCCTCCTCTGCAATTACTTATTCTCTGCTCTGGACCATCTCCTCGGCTATCTTTATGTACGGTATCGCAAAGACGAAGAGCAGGAAAGTAGTGGTTTTAGATAAGCACCTGATTGTGCAGGCAGTTCTTTGGGTCGGCGAATTTCTGTTTCAAATGCTGGCAGTGCAGAATATCAGCGGGGTTGCATCCGGGCAGACCTATGTCAAGACGCTCACGATGCTGAATATCGTAATCACAACTTCAGTCGGCAGTATTCTGTTCCGGGAGGAAGACCGCAGAAAGAGAATCTTCTCGGCCTGCCTGATCTTTCTTGGAGCTGTCCTGGTGGTTTTATTCCGTTAGTATAATAAAATGATATAGAATAAGGAGTCTGAACATGAAGGAAATAATCAAAGGGACCGATATGGAAATGATAAGACGGCTTTCCGATGCGAAGGGGGCGTCAGGCTTTGAGGATCAGGTCGTAAATCTGCTTCGCAGATATGCGGAAGGATTGGGAGAAATCAAGGAGGATACGCTTCGTAATCTTTTTGTTTACCGAAAAGGGAACATGGGAGACCGTCCGGTGGTATTATTGGATGCCCACAGTGACGAGGTTGGCTTCATGGTACATTCCATCCGCCCGAATGGGACACTCTCCATTGTACCGCTTGGAAGCTGGGTGACCTATAATATTCCGGCACATAAGGTGCTGGTCAGGAATGCAGATCAGGAATATATCCCCGGAGTGATCGGAAGTAAACCGCCGCATTACATCAGTGAGCAGGATAAGTTGGCGACCCCCGACATCAAACAGTTATCCATAGATATCGGTGCGTCCTCCAGAGAGGAGGCGATCAAAGAATACAAGATTAGAATAGGTGAGCCGGTCGTTCCCTGCGTTGATTTTGAATATGATGAGCGTCATGATATCATGATCGGAAAAGCGTTGGATAACCGCTTAGGGTGTGCCGGAGTCATCTCCGCCCTACGTGCTTTGGAGGATGTGAAGCTGGAGGTGGATGTGGTTGCAGGAATAGCCTCTCAGGAGGAGGTAGGTGCCAGAGGTAGTGTTGTAACCTCCAGAGTAACCCATCCCGACCTTGCCATCGTATTCGAAGGCTGTCCGGCTGACGATACCGTAGCCGATGCATATGAGATACAGACGGCTCTGAAGAAGGGACCGATGCTTCGCCATATCGACGGGAAAATGATAGCGAATCCAAGATTTCAAAGATTTGCTCTGGATACAGCTGCAGCCTGTCATATCCCGGTTCAGGAAGCTGTTCGTGCCGGAGGAACTACCAATGGTTCCGTAATCCATCTTTCCAATGAGGGTGTTCCCACCATCGTAGTAGGCGTTCCCGTCCGTTATGCCCATACCCATTATGGTATGTCTGCCTTTACTGATTATGAAAATAGTGTCAAGCTGGTCTGCGAGATATTGAAGGTATTGAATGCCAAGATCATCAGCAGTTTTTAAATAGCTTTCCAATAAACTGTTGACAAAGTAGTAATATAGATGTATATTCATATAAAATAAATGTATAAATATACATTCGTGATGGAAAGCATATGAGGTGAAGGCATGAAAAAGAAAGTATTTGTCGATGGGGTATCCGGAACAACCGGATTAAAGATACATGAAAGGCTGAGTCTCTATTCCGAACTGGAAATGATAACGATAGAGCATGAGAAAAGACGTGATCCGGAGGAAAGAGCAAAATGCTTAAATGCTGCAGATGTCGTATTTCTATGCCTGCCCGATGACGCAGCAAAGGAAGCAGTCGGTATGGTAACCAATCCTGATACGAAGATTATTGATGCCAGTACGGCATACAGGACAGCCTCCGACTGGACCTACGGAATCCCGGAATTATCACCGGCTCATCGTCAGGCTATCAGGGAGACCAAGAGACTGAGTAATCCTGGCTGCCATGCCACAGCGTTCATCCTTGGTGCATATCCTTTGCTTCAGAGCAAAGTGATGTCACCGGATTATCCTGTGACCTGTCAGAGTCTGACTGGTTATAGCGGTGGAGGTAAATCCCTGATTGATAAATACGAGCAGAACGATGGAAGGAACGATTATACCAAAGCACCCCGTCCGTATGCCTTAAACTTAAATCACAAGCATCTGCCGGAGATGACGGTTCATACAGGACTTTCAGAGGCTCCTCATTTTGTACCGATATTGGGAAATAACTATAAGGGAATGGCAGTGCTGCTTCCCTTACATACAAAGCTGCTGAATAAGAAGATGACGGCGAAGGACCTTCACGAGTTGTTCAGTGAGTTCTATCAGGGGGAGAAATTTGTTACGGTCATGCCCTATGCGGATGATTCCCTTCTGTTTGATGGGGCAGTAGATATTACTGCCTGCAACGACACGAATAAGGCGGAGCTCTTTCTCTTCGGAAACGATTCTAAGGGAACAGCACTGGTTATGACACGAATTGATAATCTCGGCAAGGGCGCTTCCGGTGCTGCAATTCAGAACATGAACCTGATGCTGGGATTTGAAGAAGACTTACACCTGTCCGGATTATAGGATCAAACTATAAAAAAGGCTGCATCAATACGAAGCAGCTTAAGGTAAGGATAATAGACCTCCCCTACCTGATAGCGAGTTTACGAGCTAATCAGGTAGGGGAGGTCTATTATTATGTTTTCTGCAGCTTTGGCAGGGCATGGATCGGATATAACGGAATGTAGCAGGTCTCTGCCAGGGAGCAGAATTTATCGATCAGGCAGACCAGCAGTGCTTCCTTATATTTCGGAAACTTAGTCAGGGTCAGAGGCCACATATGCTTTTCGATGATGTCCTCTTCAATCTGATTTAACTCAAAATACTTTCTGGCATTTCTTAAGGCAAAACCGGGGTGGACATATCCATGGAACTTGTGACTTTTATCCGGGATATGCCAGTCGTATAGATAAAAATCGTGCAGCATTGCTCCCCGGACCAGGCATTTCGTATCATAACGGAAGGGGAGGAGCTTCGCGAGGCAATAGCTGTAGTAAGCAACCTGAATGCAGTGCAGATAGGTTGAGGTGTTACCGTGCTGAATATAATTTTTCATCTCTTTGAACTGATCCTGTGTTAGGAATTCCTGCAGGAGTTCATAAAATTCCTGATATTCTGTCGGAAGCTTTTTCATAGACTGGTTCCTCCTGTTATATATTTTATTATAGACAGTTCTGAATTTCAATTGAGGAATTATTAAAATAGTATTACCATTTTGTTTTGTATTCTGCGTCTTTGGTTCATGGTAATTGAAGTATATTTGTACAATCTGCCGGAAAGGCAGTTGATAATTCGGGGGTTCTGAGTTAAAATGAATATGAGCAGCTACTCATGGAATCGATCATGAGAATGCACGGATAAGCATCAGCTCATTATAACACTGGGAGGGTTTATTGAAGCTATGGAGAAGAAGAATCTACAGACGACAAAAATGGAACGGTTAAGCTACACAGGTTTCTTTATCGGACAGAATATCATCTATACCTTGCCTTTTCAATTTCTGACCTACTTCTATACGGAATATGTCGGTTTGAACCTGGCTGATACGGCAGTATTATTACTGCTGGCTAAGGTGTGGGATGCAATCAATGATCCGATCATGGGGGCGATTGTTGATAAGTGCAATTTTAAAAAGGGGAAATTCCTTCCCTGGCTTAAGGTGGTAACCTATGTTCTGCCTCTATCCCTGCTGCTGATGTTTATCAATATAGACGGGCCATATATCCTGAAGCTGGTCTATGCTTATGCTACCTATCTGGTCTTTGATATGGTCTATACCGTGTCGGACTCTCCGCTTTTTTCCCTGTCCACAGTAATGTCGAGCTTACCCTATGAGCGGGATAAGCTGATGGCATACGGAAGAATGGCTGCCTCCATCGGAATTATCACAACAGCGGTCTTCATGAATGTGAAGAGCGGCGCAGGCTGGACCGGAGCCATCGCAATCTACTGCCTGATATCCTTCCTGGTCATGTTCCCTCTGCAGTTTACTGCTAAGGAGAGAGTGAAATACCAGAACAGTGAAGATATGAGCTTTATTAAAATCTTTCAGTATCTCTTTCAAAATAAATACCTTCTGATCTATTTCATTGGTTATCTGGGAATCGAGATAACCAATACGCTTCAGATCATTGCCGTATATTTTGCAAATTCCTGTCTCGGAGACGAGTCGATGTATACCGTAATTATGGCGGTCTGCATTATCCCCGTAATTATTATTGCACCACTATTGCCGATGTTGATCCGTGCCTTCGGTAAGAAGAAGCTGACTGTGGTTACCTCCGTGATTGCGATAGTACTCAGTATTCTTCAATATTTTACCGGCTATGATAATCTGATTGTGTTTCTGATCGTAGCGGCAGTAAGAATTGCCTTCATGCAGATTCCATTGCTGCTTTACGGTATGTTTACGACCGACTGTATCGAATACGGAACCTACATCACGGGAGAGAGAACAGCCGGAATAGCCTTCTCCTTACAGACCTTCATGACGAAGCTCGGTGGTGCTTTAGCCAATACGCTGACTGTAGTACTGCTGGCGGCATTTGGTTATGTGAAGCAGTCACCGGTGCAGACACCGAAGGCACTGGATGGTATCTGGATCATCTTAAGCCTTATTCCTGCCGCAGGATACCTGGTGATGATCTTCATTATGAGATTCTATAAGCTGGATGAAAAAGAGGTAGCCAAAATGATCGAAGAGAATCAAAAAAGACAGAAGGATGTGGTTCAGCAGTAGAGTCCTGACAGGAGGAACGGTATGGGAAAGCAATTGGATTACCAAAGTAAAATCAAAGAAATTTACGAAAATCCGATCGGTCATGACACGATCTATAAGCTGTTGCTCCAGTTGAATAAAAAGGAGTCACTGCTCTTAAATCCCATTGTCGGGAATTTACGACTGAAGACAGTTGCCGGACTCGCAAAAAAGAGCTTGGGAGAAGGATTTTTCGATACCCTGCTTACCCTGCTGAACAGCGAGCAGGATACACCTGCCTCGGGGCAGGGGGAAATCACAAAGACCTGGTGGAAGGAAGCCGTATTCTATCAGATCTATCCCAGAAGTTTTCAGGATTCTGACGGAGACGGGATCGGAGATTTGCAGGGAATTCTATCTCGACTTGACTATCTAAAGGAGCTTGGAGTGGACGCTATTTGGCTGTCGCCGATTTACGATTCGCCGAATGATGACAATGGGTATGATATCAGGGATTATTATAGCATCATGAAGGAATTCGGTACGATGGAGGACTTTGAACGGCTGCTCGCTGCCATTCATGAACGGGGTATGCGACTGATCATGGATCTGGTTGTCAACCATACCTCCGATGAGCATCCCTGGTTCCAAGCAGCAATCAAAGACCCCTCGTCCAAGTACCATGATTATTATATGCTTCGGAAAGGAGAAAAGCAGACTCCTCCGAACAACTGGAACTCCTTCTTTTCCGGTTCAGCCTGGAATTATTATGAGGAAACCGGGGAATGGGGATTACATCTCTTCTCTAAGAAACAGATGGATTTGAATTGGGACAACGAAGAGGTCAGGAAAGAAATCGGAAGCATGATCCGCTGGTGGCTTAGAAAAGGAGTGGATGGTTTTCGCTTGGATGTCATCAATTATATCTCGAAAAACGCAGGGCTGCCTCAGGGAGACGAAAGTATCGGCAAACTGATGGGCTATTACGGTATCGAGCATTACTATTACGGCCCTAAGCTGCATCAGTACTTAAAGGAACTGAAGCAGGAAGCCTTTGAACCCTATCAGGCTTTTACAGTCGGAGAGACACCCGGAGTAGGAATGGAGATGTGCAAGCTCCTGACTGGAGAGGAACGAAGGGAGCTGGACATGGTATTTTCCTTCGATCAACTGGAGACTCCGGGACATGTACGCTTTGATGGTTACCGCTATGACTTGAATTACCTAAAGGAATATCTGTGTGACTGGATGGAGGACTACGGAAATAACTGCTGGATGTCTCTTTTCTATGAGAATCACGATAATCCCAGGATGATATCCAAGATCAATCTTGACCCGGTCTATCGCAAGGTAATTGCCAAACTGCTTGCCATGCTGCAGCTGACCCTGAAGGGAACGCCCTTTCTCTATCAGGGTCAGGAAATTGGGAGTATCAATCAGAAGTTTCAGTCTATAGAGGAACTGCGGGACGTGGAAAGCATCAATTATTATGAGGAGCTGCTGCCGGTCTTAGGGAAGGAAGAAGCATTTCATAAAGTTCTGTGCGGCAGCCGGGATCATTCCAGAACACCGATGCAGTGGAGCAGTGGGAGAAATGCAGGATTCACGGAAGGAACACCCTGGATTACCATGGATCATGATTATCTGGAATGGAATGTGGAGCAGCAGCTGCAGGAGGAGGATTCCGTCCTGTGGTTTTATCGGAAGCTGCTTCTCTTAAGGAAAGAAAACGAAGCCTTTGTCTATGGTTCCTTTGAGGCAGTAAATAAAAAACGGAAGAATATCTTCAGCTATATGCGCAGCGATCAGGGAAAGAAATTTCTCATTGAGTGTAATCTGAGTTGTAACCCGATCAAGGGAAATACAGATAGTAAGGGGTATGAACTTCTGCTGTCCAATTATACAAAACAACAGGAACTGTTGCAGCCTTATGAGGTGAGACTGTACCGTGCCTGACCAAGCCGGGAAATAGAAAAACTTCGCAAGAAGCATACGAACGGAGGAGACGATGGAAACTAATCATATTATAGAAGAGGAAGAAAAGAGTTCTTCCTTCAGGGAGAGAGCAGAGGAGCTGGTGGCTCAGATGACACTGGAAGAAAAGGCATCTCTCTGCTCCGGTAAGGATTGCTGGACATTAAAACCCATAGAGCGACTGGGTCTATCTGCAATCATGATGTGCGACGGGCCCCATGGACTCAGAAAACAAATTGGGGAGACAGATAATCTCGGTATTGGTGACAGCCTACCTTCCACCTGCTTCCCTACAGCCAGTGCACTTGCCTGCAGTTTTGATACAGAGCTTACTTATGAGGTTGGCAGAGCAATCGGAGAGGAATGCCTGCAGGAGGAGGTATCCATCCTGCTTGGTCCGGGTGTCAACATGAAGAGAAGTCCTCTCTGTGGACGTAATTTTGAGTATTACAGTGAGGATCCCAAGGTATCGGGAGAGATGGCAGCAAGCTTTATTCAAGGGGTTCAGAGTACCGGAGTCGGAACCTCCTTAAAGCATTTCGCAGTGAATAACCAAGAGAGACGCAGAATGTCAGTCAGTGCTGTCGTAGACGAACGTGCACTTCGGGAGACCTATCTGAAGGCCTTTGAGATTGCTGTAAAGAAGGGGAAACCCAAGACGGCCATGTGTGCCTATAACAGGCTGAACGGAATCTACTGCAGTGAGAATCTGGAGTTACTGACGAAAATCCTGCGTGACGAATGGGGTTTTGAAGGAATTGTAGTATCTGATTGGGGGGCGGTCAATGAC
>JAEZLY010000013.1 GCA_023414985.1 Bacillota bacterium
ATGAGGTATGCCTTGGTTATAATATGGAGGAAGCAATGGAAGAGGCTTCCCGCTGTATTCAGTGTAAGAATGCGAAATGTATCACCGGATGTCCGGTTAATATCGACATCCCGGCATTTATAAAGGAAATCAAGGAAGGTAATCCGGAGGAAGCCTTTAAGGCAATCGGCAAGTATTCGGCACTTCCGGCAGTCTGCGGAAGGGTGTGCCCTCAGGAAACACAATGTGAGGAGAGATGCATCCGCGGTATCAAGGGGGATCCGGTCTCCATAGGAAAGCTGGAGCGGTTTGCAGCTGACTGGGCGAGAGAACATGAAATCAAGCCCGAGCCTCCGAAGGAGAAGAACGGCAGGAAGGTAGCGGTAATCGGCTCCGGCCCGGCAGGTCTTACCTGTGCCGGTGATCTGGCTAAGATGGGCTACGATGTGACGATCTTTGAAGCACTCCATGAGCCGGGCGGTGTATTGGTCTACGGAATTCCTGAATTCAGGTTACCGAAGGAAACCGTTGTAAAAGCAGAAATCGAGAACGTAAAAGCACTGGGAGTCAAAATAGAGACCAATGTAATCATCGGAAAGTCAACCCTGATTGACGAGCTTATGGAGGATGAAGGCTTTGAAGCCGTATTTATCGGTTCCGGTGCCGGCCTTCCCAAGTTCATGGGTATTCCGGGAGAGAATGCCAATGGTGTATTTTCGGCAAATGAGTATCTTACCCGAAGTAATTTGATGAAGGCCTTTGATTCCAGCTATGACACACCGATTATCGCAGGAAAGAAGGTTGCTGTGGTAGGTGGCGGCAACGTAGCCATGGATGCTGCGAGAACGGCGCTCAGACTCGGTGCTACAGTGTATATCGTTTACAGAAGAGGAGAAACGGAGCTTCCCGCCAGAGTAGAAGAAGTACATCATGCGAAGGAAGAGGGTATCATCTTCAAACTTCTGACCAATCCGAAGGAGATCCTGGTAAATGAGAACGGATGGGTATCAGGAATGCGTTGTGTGGAGATGGAGCTTGGTGAACCGGATGATAGCGGCAGAAGAAGACCGGTGGAGAAAGCCGGGTCAGAATTCGTACTGGAGCTTGATACGGTAATCATGTCTCTCGGTACCAGCCCGAATCCTTTGATTTCTTCAACAACAAATGGGTTAGAGACGGACAAGCATAAGTGCATCATCGCGGACGAAGAAACAGGTATGACATCAAGGGAAGGTGTGTTTGCCGGAGGCGATGCGGTTACAGGAGCAGCAACAGTGATACTGGCAATGGGAGCAGGTAAGGCTGCGGCGGAAGGAATTGACAGGTACCTGAGATCGAAATAACAAAGGAAAATACGTTGTGGGGAACGTATTGGAGGACTTATGGGATATTTTATGATTGGTCAATCAGCCGGAATTGCTATTTTGTCGGCAATAGCAGTTCTAATCGTATTGTTTATCGTTATTGCGATCAGATTAAGAAACTTAAAAAAGGCGAAAAGCCTTGCTGATCAGGAAAATCAAATCGTGAAGGAACGTAATCAGGAGCTGGAAGAGATTTATAGCTCAGCCATTGCGTCTCTGAATGAGTTGACTGGGAAATATGAGGAGTTAAACAGGAACAAGGAAAGCATGAAGAAGCTGGCTTATACCGATTACCTTACGGAGCTGCCGAACCGGACTGCTTTTACAGAAATGCTTGATAACATTATGCTGACGCTGCGCAGTGAAGAGACAATCGGAATCATGGACATTGATATCGATAATTTTAAGAATATCAATGATTCCTTAGGTCATTCCTATGGAGATGAGCTGCTGATCGATGTTACCTATCGGTTGAAGCAGGCAATGGATGAAAACGATTATCTGGCCAGAATCGGCGGAGATGAGTTTGTTGTATTGACTCAGAATCTCAAAGATACAGTTACCTATGAAGAAAAAATCAAAAAGATTAAGAATGTGTTCAGCTATCCCTTTATTCTCTCCACGAAGGAATATTTCGTTACGGTGAGTATCGGTGTGGCTTTTGCACCCAAGGACGGCAAGAGCTCCCAGGCGTTGATCAAGAATGTGGATTCTGCGATGTATGCTGCTAAAGCAAACGGAAAGAATACGCATGTCTACTTTGATTATTCCTTCAATCAGAAGCTGACAGAGAAGATTGAGACACAGTCCGAGCTTCGCAAAGCGATTGAGCGAGAGGAATTCATTCTGTTCTATCAGGCTCAGATGAATCTGGAATCCATGCAGGTGGTGGGCTTTGAGGCATTAATACGCTGGAATCATCCTACCAAGGGACTGGTATTACCCGACGAATTCATTCATCTGGCGGAAGAGACAGGATTGATTATACCGATCGGTAAATGGGTTCTGAGGACTGCCTGCTATCAGTTGAAGCAGTGGTCTGTCGAATTCCCGAAGATTACCATGGCGGTTAATCTATCGGCAAGGCAGTTCAAGGATAGGGATATTGTCAAGATCGTTTATGATATCATTGAAGAAACAGGAGTCAACCCGAGCAACTTAGAACTTGAGATTACGGAAAGCATTGCTCTGGATGATATAGAATATACGATATCTACAATACAGGAGCTTCGCAAGATCGGTGTGAATTTCTCCCTCGATGATTTCGGGACAGGATATTCCTCCATGAATTATCTGAAGCGTCTGCCGGTCAGCAACCTAAAGATAGATAAGAGCTTTCTCAATACAGTAATGGAGGATCGCAGCGATCAGAAGATCATCCAGACAATCATTACTCTGGCAAGAAATCTGGATCTGGATGTGATTGCAGAGGGTGTTGAGAACTTCGATCAGGAAGTATTCTTAAAGGAAGCTAACTGTGATAAAGCCCAGGGATACCTCTATAGTAAGCCTGTTCCGAAGGAAATGGCTGTTCAGTTTTTAAAGAATAAAGAGTTTTTACTCTAAATACAGAAGGAGCTTACACGTGAATAGCAGAAACGGTAGGACAAGCATACAGACGATTTTCATTCTTGTTCAGACAGTACTGTATGTGGGATTTCTGGCTTTAGATCTGACTGGCGGTAGTATTCCGGCTTCTGTCGCACTAAAATATACAATCATCATTCTGTGCTTTTGTTATGCGCTCCCTGGCGCTGACAAAAGCACTTTTTATCTGCTGCAGTCTGCATTGCTTTTTACACTGGTATCGGATCTGTTTATCCTTATTCTGGACTATTACATTTATGGAGTAATGACCTTCATCGTAGCACAGGAGTTATACTGTCTGCGTTTGACGCTGCTTAAGAACAGAAGTAAAGCTGAAGAGGATGCTTCTGTCGATCGCAGGAGGAAGATCGGACGTGCTTATTTTAGGAGAGTACTGATGCAGGTATTGTCTTCACTCGTCATATACCTGTTATTATACTTGGTTGGTGTAGGGATGGACGAATTATTGATTGTAAGTGTATTCTACTTCATCTGCATCCTTACGAATGTGATTTCTGCCATAACTCTGGCATATAGAAAGCCGGAGTCTAAGAGTAACCGGCTTTATGCTGCCGGAATGCTTTTATTTTTGCTCTGCGATATTAATGTAGGGGTATTCAATCTATCCGGGTTTCTCTCTGTCCCGGAGAATGTTTATACTATTCTTTATGCCCTTTCCTCTATCCTGATGTGGACCTTCTATGCTCCGGCCCAAGTTCTGATCGCCATCAGCAGCAGATATGAGAAGAAGCTTTAGATAAATTTGACAAAAAATCGTAAAAAGATTATGTAAAAATATACCAGTCTTTTCTTGCTATTCTGACAGGATTTTGATACAATAGTTTTATGTCGAAATACAATCCACTGACAACGAAGCTCTTATTATTAAGAGGTCTGATTTCATAATTCCATCTCTGTATTTTTCTCCAAGCGTATTCTTTTCAAGGGTTTCATTCCAAAAATATCATTTTCTGGCGTGCTATCTTTATGCGAATTATCTAAAGTTACATCATCTTTCCTTTTATCATAAACCTTAATAAGTGACGATATAGTATTAATTATAAGCCAAATCAAATGCATACAATTCTTTCTTTTATCAGTCCTACTTTCTCTGTTGCGTCTGTAGTTGTTTTATCTTGTCCAATCACCGATCATTAATCATGGTATTCATCATTCATTCCCTAATAATAAGCTCATTCTGGGTACATTTTCACCCAATCTAATATAACAAGGAGGATTCATTATGGTTCAAGTGGTAAGAGAAACTACCTCGGAATACGGTTATTTTGTACAATCGCTTCTGTCTATGGTGGCAAAACATATGGGAAAGGAGTATACTGCCAGTATTTATAAGGTGATGAAGAACAATTCCCTGGAGCTGGACAGCCTTGTATTACTGAAAGAGGGAAAAAGCTTTGCACCAAATATCTATCTGCAGCCTTATTACGAGGCTTATCAGCAGGGGACCGGAGTGACTGAACTGGCAGAAAGACTCTGCCGGATTTACGAGGAATGTAGTATTCCTATTGTGCAGGAAGGCTTTAGCTACACCTTTCAGGAAATGAAGCAATTTATCGTTTACAGGTTGATCAGCTATGAGCGGAATAAGAAGCTGCTGGAGAAGGTTCCTTATCAGCAGTTTCTGGATCTGGCAATTACTTATCATTGTCTGGTCCGGGATGACAGGGAGGGGATAGGGACGATCAGGATCACGAATGAGCACATGAACCTGTGGAAGAAAGAATTGAAGGATATTCATGAACTTGCAGCTGAGAATACGAAGAAACTGTTTCCGGCCGTCATTCACAGCATGGAGGAGATGATTTTCGGTATGCTGTCCGAGGAAGGAGGACTGAATACAGCCGACTCTCAGCTAATTGACAGGAACAGGCTGAAGCAATCCAATATGTATATCCTAACCAATGAGAAGGGAATCAACGGTGCCTCCTGTATCCTGTATCCGGAGGTACTCGAACGATTTGCACAAAGATTCCGATCGGATTTTTATATCTTTCCCAGCAGTATACACGAAGTAATTCTGGTGCCCTCGGTGGATTTCACCAATCAAGAAAATTATGCTGCCATGGTTCAGGAAATTAATGCGACCCAGGTTGCTCCGGAGGAGATCCTATCCGATCATATCTATTTTTATGCTGGTCAGAAGGGGCTTCTGTTGCTTAAATAATACCATAATCCCACAGTATTGCCATCGTTTCCCAGGGCCTGTTTGGTTGACATAATGCACTGCTATTGGTAGCATTGTATTAGGAGTATTGTATAGAATCAACAATACTTTCTGCATACAACCACACTTACGAACGAAGGAGAGGCATACTATGGAAAGATTACGAAAAAGGATTTTCAAGGTAAGAAAATGGCTTGTATTTCTCTTGGTTTTGGCAATAGCCGCCAATGGGGCAATGACCACAACAGTATTTGCTAGATCAAGTAAAGGAGATAAAGCAGCTCCCTCCGCACCGCAGAATCTGAATGCAGCCTCAGTAACGGATACTTCGATTTCTCTTTCCTGGAATGCTTCCACGGATAATGTTAAGGTTACATATTATGAAGTCTACAAAAATAACATCCTGACAGGGACTTCAACGATTAATACATATCAGGCAGCCGGACTGAATTCCGGTACCACCTACAGCTTTTATGTCATCGCAAAGGATGCGGCAAATAACAGCTCCTTAAAGAGCAACACACTTACTGTGACGACCGGAACACCCGCGCCGACAGCAACACCGGTACCGACCGCTACGCCGGTACCGACAGCGACTCCAGCACCCACTGCTACTCCCACACCGACGGCAGCACCAGCTCCGACAGCTACTCCGGTACCAACAGCGACTCCAGCACCCACTGCTACACCGGTACCGACAGCAACTCCGGCACCCACCGCTACACCAGCACCTACCGCTACACCTGCTCCGACTACCCCTTCTACTAAGGTGATTGGCTACTATGCAGCCTGGGCAGCGTATTCCGGCTATACTCCCGATAAAATCAATGCATCAAAGCTGACACATATCAATTATACTTTTGCCAATATCGGAAGCGACCTAAAGATCGCTCTGGGATATCCGGATGTGGATCCCTCCAATCTGGCAAAGCTCAATGCTTTAAAGCAGACGAATCCCAACTTAAAGATCTTAATTGCCGTAGGCGGCTGGTCCTGGTCCGCAAGATTTTCTGATGCTGCCCTGACCGATGCTTCCAGAACTGCTTTCGCTGACAGTTGCGTAGCATTTCTTGTGAAATACGGTTTGGACGGTGTTGATATTGACTGGGAGTACCCGGTCAGCGGAGGTTTATCAACCAATACAAGGAGACCGGAAGATAAGACCAATTTTACTCTTTTGATGCAGAAGCTCAGAGAAAAGCTCGATGCACAGGGGGCAATTGATGGAAAGCAGTACCTCTTAAGCTTCGCGGGAGCAGCAGGAAGCTGGTATTTAAATAATATTGAATTAAGTAAGCTGCAGCAATATGTAGATTATGTTAATCTGATGACCTATGATCTTCACGGTTCCTGGGATCAATATACTGATTTTAACGCACCGCTTTATAATAACAGCGATCCGTCCCCGCAGTATAAAGACAGTGTAGACCAGTCTGTCAGAACCTGGCTTTCGGCAGGCTTCCCGGCAGATAAGCTGATCATGGGGGTACCCTTTTACGGATATATCTTCAAGGCGGTTGCGAATGTTAATTACGGATTATATCAGACCTATTCCGGGGCACAGTCCATCAATTATTCAAATATTGTAGCAAATTATCTGAATGCACCGGGTTATGTCCGTTATTTCCATTCAGAATCCAAGGTTCCGTGGCTGTTTAACGGTTCTACCTTCATTACATACGAGGATGAGGAATCCATGGGATTAAAGGCAGCATATATTAAGACAAAAGGTCTTGGCGGAGCGATGATCTGGGAGCTTAGCCAGGATCCTAACCAAGTACTTTTAGGGGCTCTATATAACGGATTGAAGTAACATAGTTTTCAAAATAAGAATACCGGGGCTGTTTCAAAATACTAGTAAGGTGAATTTTGAAACAGCCCCGATTTATGTCATAACAACTGTTTAGGAATATTAAAAATATGGAAATTTATATATAAAATTTGGTAATGATTCATCCTTCATACAGAATAACTAACAATTTTTATGAGAATTTTATATGATTATACATTTTTTCTGTTTCAATATTTTTTACAATGTGTTATAATAATGAATCGAGCAATAAAATCATATATTGATTCTCATCGATTTGGTTCGATTCGTGGTATAAGTACCCCACGCACAAGCTGAATATTTCATGTGTATTTACATGATATAATACGATCCTAGGATATTCATTTTGTGCGTGTGATACTTTATCACAGGAACCAGGTAGAAAATTTAAGGAGGACATTTCAATGGCAAGGAAAATGAAAACAATGGATGGTAATAATGCAGCCGGCCACGTGTCATATGCATTTACCGATGTTGCAGCAATCTATCCTATTACACCTAGCTCCGTAATGGCCGAAGTAACTGATAAATGGTCAGCTGAAGGCAAAAAGAACATTTTCGGACACGAGGTAAAGGTAGTTGAGATGCAATCTGAAGCAGGAGCAGCCGGTACAGTTCACGGTTCCTTAGCAGCAGGTGCTTTAACAACTACATACACAGCATCCCAAGGTTTATTACTTATGATTCCCAATATGTATAAGATCGCAGGCGAATTACTTCCGTGCGTGATCCATGTATCCGCTCGTGCTTTAGCAAGCCATGCATTATCCATCTTCGGTGATCACTCCGATATTTATGCTTGTCGTCAGACCGGCTTTGCACTTTTAGCAAGCAGCAACCCGCAGGAGGTTATGGACTTAGGTGCCGTAGCTCATCTGGCTACGATTAAAGGAAGAGTACCTTTCTTACATTTCTTCGACGGTTTCAGAACCTCTCATGAGATTCAGAAGATTGAGACCTGGGATTATGAGGATCTGAAGGAAATGGTAGATATGGATGCAGTTGAAGCATTCCGTCACAATGCATTAAACCCTGAGCATCCCGTACTTCGTGGTTCTGCTCAGAACCCTGATGTATTCTTCCAGGCAAGAGAAGCTTGCAATACATATTATGATGCTCTTCCTGCAATCGTTGAAGAGTACATGGACAAGGTTAATGCTAAGCTTGGCACAGATTATAAGCTGTTCAATTACTACGGCGCAGCAGACGCTGAGCATATTATCATCGCTATGGGCTCTGTAAATGATACCATCGAAGAGACCATTGATTTCATGAATGCAAACGGCGCTAAGGTAGGTCTTGTTAAGGTTCGTCTGTATCGTCCTTTCCGTGCTGACCGTTTACTGGAAGCTATTCCTGCAACCGTGAAGAAGATTTCCGTTCTTGACAGAACCAAGGAACCCGGTTCTCTTGGCGAGCCTTTATACTTAGACGTTGTAACTGCATTAAAGGACAGCAAGTTCGCTAATGTTCCCGTATTCAACGGCCGTTACGGTTTAGGCTCCAAGAACACCACTCCTGCACAGATTATCGCAGTATATAAGAATACTGAGAAGAAGACCTTCACCATCGGTATCAAGGATGACGTTACTAACTTATCCCTTGATATCAAGGAAAATCCCAGCACTACTCCCGAAGGAACCATCAGTTGCAAGTTCTGGGGTCTTGGTGCAGACGGTACTGTTGGTGCGAACAAGAACTCCATCAAGATCATCGGTGATCACACCAATATGTATGCTCAGGCTTACTTTGATTATGACTCCAAGAAGTCCGGTGGTGTTACCATGTCCCACTTAAGATTTGGTAAGAAACCGATCAAGTCTACTTACCTGATCACAGAAGCTGACTTCGTAGCATGTCATAATCCTTCCTATGTAAGAAAATATAACATGGTTCAGGAGATTAAGAAGGGCGGTACCTTCTTGCTGAACTGCGGATGGGATATGGAAGAGCTTGAGAAGCACCTTCCCGGACAGGTTAAGCGTTATATCGCTGAAAATAATATTAAGTTCTACACCATTGATGGTATCAGCATCGGTAAGGAGATCGGCTTAGGCGGACGTATCAATACGATCCTTCAGGCTGCATTCTTCAAGCTTGCTAACATCATTCCTGTAGAAGAAGCAGTAAAATATATGAAAGACGCTGCAACAGCATCCTATGGTAAGAAGGGTGAAGCAGTTGTTAAGATGAATCATGATGCAATCGACCGCGGTCTTACCGGCCTTAAGGAAATTAAGGTTCCTGAGAGCTGGAAGAATGCTAAGGATGAAGAGATCCTGATCAAGGTTTCTGAGGGCAGAAAAGAAGTTGTTGATCTCGTTAACAATATCTTAACTCCTGTAAGTGCTCAGCAGGGTAATGATCTTCCTGTTTCCGCATTTGCTAATGCTGCTGACGGTACCTTACCCCAGGGTTCCTCCGCATATGAGAAGCGTGGTATCGCGGTTGATGTTCCCGAGTGGAATCCTGAGAATTGTATCCAGTGTAACTTCTGTTCCTATGTATGTCCTCATGCTGTTATCCGTCCGGTTGCTTTAACTGCTGACGAAGCTGCAAAGGCTCCGGCAGGAACCAAGAAGACTGCTATGACCGGTGTTCCCGGATTAGAGTTCGCTATGACTGTTTCTGCACTTGACTGTATGGGCTGTGGTTCCTGTGCGAACGTATGTCCCGGCAAGAAGGGTGAGAAGGCTCTTACCATGAAACCTCTTGATACACAGCTGGCAGAGCAGAAGGTATTTGAATATGGTCTGACCTTAGAGGAGAAGCCTGAGGTTGCTGAGAAGTTCAAGGATGTATCCGTAAAGGGAAGCCAGTTCAAACAGCCGTTACTTGAATTCTCCGGTGCTTGTGCGGGCTGTGGTGAGACACCTTATGCTAAGTTAGCAACACAGTTGTTCGGTGACAGAATGTTTGTATCTAATGCAACAGGCTGTTCCTCTATCTGGGGCGGTTCCTATCCTTCCACTCCTTATACAGTAAATAAAGAAGGACGCGGTCCGGCATGGGCTAACTCCTTATTCGAGGATAATGCAGAGTATGGCTACGGTATGTTCCTTGCTCAGCAGGCGTTAAGAGACAGATTAAAAGGCAAGGTAGAGGCTTTGGCAGCAGCTTCCGCTAAGGAAGAAGTTAAGGCAGCTGCAGAGAGATATCTTGCAAGCTACAATAATGGTCGTGAGAATGCAGGTGCAACCAGAGCACTCGTAAGAGTATTGGAAGCTTGCGGCTGTGCTGAAGGCAAGGACATCTTAAAGGATAAGGAATTCCTGTCCAAGAAGTCCCAGTGGATCCTTGGCGGTGACGGATGGGCATATGATATCGGCTTCGGCGGTCTGGATCATGTAATTGCAAGCGGTAAGGATGTTAATATCCTTGTATTCGATACAGAGATCTATTCCAATACAGGCGGACAGTCCTCTAAATCTACACCTACCGGTGCAATCGCTCAGTTCGCTGCAGCAGGTAAGGAAGTGAAGAAGAAGGATCTGGCAGCAATTGCTATGAGCTATGGTTATGTATATGTAGCACAGGTTGCTATGGGTGCTGATTATAACCAGACAATCAAAGCATTCGTTGAGGCAGAAAGCTACAACGGTCCTTCCATCGTAATCTGCTATGCTCCTTGTATCAACCATGGTATCAAGGGTGGTATGGGTGTTTCTCAGACAGAAGAGAAGAATGCGGTAGCTTCCGGTTACTGGAATATGTTCCGTTTCGATCCTCGTGTTGCTGAAGAAGGCAAAAACCCGTTCCAGTTAGACAGCAAGGCTCCGTCAGCAAGCTATCAGGATTTCATTAAGAATGAGGTTCGTTACTCTTCCTTAATCCGTCAAAATCCTGAAAGAGCAGAAGAGTTATTTGCAAATGCTGAGAAGAGTGCAGCAGCTAAGTACAATCACTTAGTTAAACTTGCTTCTCTCTATGATACAGCGGAATAATTAGGTTTTCTAATTAACAAGGATAAAGTAAAGGCTCGGTATATGGTTACATATACCGAGCTTTTTAACGTACAGGAAAGGTACCGGGAGCTGGTCTAGGAAAGACAATTGGTTCTATATCAGGTTCAACCTCCGGCTCAAGTTCTAGCTCTTGTTCTTGATTGAGATTTGAATCGGGGTTTGCTGCTTCCTTTAATAAGGCTTCTTTAATACGTATTGTCGATAGAGTACTGGCAAGCTCCCCAAAGACTGCAGTTATTAAGGTCAGTTCCTCCGGTGGAACTGACTTTGCTATTGTTATAGCCACAGCAGTTATCATTGATACAAGTTCACACGAATTCATAAAAAATCACCTCTATCAAAATATATGTGGATATACTTGTTTGATATCCGTTATATTTTGATAGAGGTGATATGAAATACACCTGACTGGATTTGAACCGGCGGC
>JAEZLY010000157.1 GCA_023414985.1 Bacillota bacterium
GTACAAGATTAGGCTAAATAAAGCTTGCGCTCCGGGACTGGCATAAGGATCTCTGCCGGTCACTATTTATATTACAGGAGATTTTTCCTTGGATAAGGTTGCTTCAAAATTGGCAGCGCGGCTGTGCGTTACTTTATTAGATCTTTATTTAATAGGAAAGGAAGGGATTTCCCATGGGATTTTATTATCCATATATTGATTCGACCTATCTGCTGGTCATTATAGGCCTTGTACTGTGTATGGCAGCACAGTTCAGGGTGAAGAACACCTTTGCAAAATATTCCCGAATCCGGAGTATGTCCGGTCTGACCGGGGCGCAGGCTGCAGAGCAGGTGCTGCATGCTTCAGGTATTTATGATGTAAGAATTGAGCATATATCGGGAAGCCTATCGGATCATTATGACCCAAGAAATAAGGTGCTGAGCCTTTCCGATTCGGTATACGGACAGAGTTCTCTGGCTGCTGTCGGAGTTGCAGCCCACGAATGCGGACATGCAATCCAGCATCAGAACGAATATTTTCCTTTGAAAATCAGAGGAGTGCTGGTACCGGTCGCAAATTTCGGATCCATGGCGGCTTGGCCTTTGATTCTGATCGGTTTATTCCTGGGAGGCTCCCAGTTTCTGATTGATTTTGGAATTATCTTATTCTCGGCAGCCGTGCTGTTCCAGCTGATTACGCTTCCGGTAGAATTTAATGCATCCCGCAGGGCAATCGCAAGACTCGGAGAGACCGGAATATTACGGGATGAGGAATTAAGGCAATCCAAGAAGGTACTGGATGCAGCTGCGCTGACCTATGTAGCGGCAACAGCAGCTTCGATCCTGCAGCTTCTTCGGTTGGTGATCCTATTCGGTGGAGGAAGAAGACGTGACTGATCAGGTAAATACAAGGGAAATCGTCCTTGAGATGCTCCTTGAAGTAATTGATGGTGATAAATACAGTCATACGGTTCTAAATCAGTGTTTAAGAAAGCATCAGACTCTAAGCAAGCAGGAGAGGGCTTTTACCTCCCATTTATTTATTGGGACGGTGAAGCGGTATCTGACTCTGGACTATGTGATTAATCAATATGCTTCCCTGCCGGTAAAAAAGATGAAGCCCTTCATTCGCAATCTGCTTCGTATGAGCGTCTATCAATTGATGTATATGGAACAGATTCCGGTTTCCGCTGTATGCAATGAAGCGGTAAAGCTGGCCAAAAAGAGAAGCTTTGGTAAGCTGTCCGGTTTTGTGAACGGAATCCTCCGAACGATCTCAAGAAGTCTGAAGGAGATCACCTACCCGGACCCTGTGGGAACCACCGCAGAGTACCTGGAGGTGGTTTACTCCACCCCAAAATGGCTTGTCGAGGAGCTGCTTGCCGAATATTCCTATGCAACGGTGGAAACGATGCTTGCTGCTTCGTTAAAGGAAAAGGAGACAACCATCCGCTGTAATATGAGACTGGTTGCTCCGAAGGAACTGAAGACAATGCTGGAGCAGGAGGGAGTCACGGTACAGGAAAGTGATTATCTTCCTTATGCTTTTCAGATTAAAGATTATGATTATCTCGAGAAGCTGGAACCCTTCCGTAAGGGGTGTTTTACGGTGCAGGATGTCAGCTCCATGCTGGTATGTGAAGTTGCCGGTATCACCGAGCAGGATTTCTTAATTGATGTATGTGCTGCACCGGGAGGTAAGGCACTCCATGCCGCTCAGACTGCAGATCAGGTTCTGGCACGGGATTTGACCGAATATAAAATTAAGCTGATTGAAGAAAATAGGATCAGAATGGGCTTTCAGAACGTAACTGCCCAAGTGTGGGATGCAACAGTACCGGATGAAAGTCTGGTAGGACGGGCTGATGTGGTTATCGCGGATTTACCCTGCAGTGGATTAGGAGTATTGGGGAAGAAAGCAGATTTAAAATATAAGCTGACACAGAATCAACACAAAGAACTGATAGAATTACAAAGGTTAATTTTGGATAAGGTAGAAAAATATGTAAAGCCAGGGGGTATCCTGATTTACAGCACCTGTACGATATACCGGGGAGAAAATGAAGAGAACCGGTCCTGGTTCCTGGAGCATTACCCATATTCCCCGGAAGCGATCGATTCGCGGCTGCCCGAACTACTGCATACTGAGACCACAAAGGAAGGATATCTACAGCTCCTTCAGGGAATACAGAACACGGACGGCTTTTTTATTGCTAAATTCAGAAAACAATCTTAATCTTCGGATATTGAGTGAATCAAATGGATGAGTCTGAGACACAGAATGACTTTATTCTATAATATAATAACCAAATCACAGTTATTTAAAATCGGCTTAGCTAAAGTTAAAGTTTAAGCTGATTGGAACAGGAAAGTAGATGGAACAGCTGGATATCAAATCTTATTACTATAAGGAACTGGAAGAACTCTTAAAGTCCCTGGGTCAACCTGCGTTCCGGGCAAAGCAGGTGTATGAATGGCTTCATGTTAAGCTGGCTGAAAGCTATGAGGAGATGACAAACCTCTCCAAGGAGCTGCGGACCAAACTCGCTGAGAGTTATCCCCTGATTGCTCTGAAAGAGGTAGATGCCCTCCACTCTGAGACGGATGGAACCGTAAAGTTTTTATTTCGTCTAAAGGATGACAGGGTAATCGAAAGCGTACTGATGAAATATCATCATGGGAACAGTGTCTGTATCTCCTCCCAGGTAGGCTGCCGAATGGGCTGCAAATTCTGTGCTTCCACCATCGGAGGGAAGGAACGGGATCTTATGCCTTCCGAGATGCTCGATCAGATTTACCGTATCCAGCGTAGCTCAGGAGAACGGGTCTCCAATGTGGTAGTGATGGGTACCGGGGAGCCCCTCGATAATTATGATAATCTGATTCGTTTCCTCAGAATCCTGACTGATCCCCAGGGCTTGAACATCAGCGCCAGAAATATTACTGTATCCACCTGCGGAATTCCTGATAAAATTCGTGCACTTGCAGAGGAAGATCTTGCCATAACTCTGGCTTTGTCACTTCATGCGCCGAATAATGAGATCAGGAAGAAGCTGATGCCGGTAGCTGCAAAATATGAGCTTACCGAGGTTATGGATGCTTTCCGCTATTACTATGAAAAGACCGGAAGAAGACTGACCTTTGAATACAGTCTGGTAGCCGGTGTGAATGATGAGGAAGAGCATGCGAGGGAATTGTGCAGGCTCGTAAAGGGCTTAAATTGCCATGTTAACCTGATCCCGGTCAACCCAATCAAGGAACGGGATTACCGGAAATCAGAAAGCGATAAAATACAAAAATTTAAATTTATACTTGAAAAAAACAGAATTAATGTTACTATTAGAAGAGAAATGGGCACGGATATCGACGCTGCCTGTGGGCAACTGAGAAAAAGCTATCTAGATAAAAATAGCATTTGAGGTTGTGTGAACTGGGAGGTGCAGTCTTGAAAGCATTTTCAATAACAGATATTGGAGAACGACGGAGGATAAACCAGGATTACGTCTTTTGCAGCGAAGCTGCCATCGGCAAACTGCCGAATCTGTTCGTAGTTGCGGATGGAATGGGAGGACATAATGCTGGCGATTATGCTTCAAGATACTGTGTTGAGTTTTTTCGCCGAAAGATTGAGGAGAGCGAGCTGACATCGCCGATCGCTTTAATCGAATCGGCAATCAAACAGACGAACGAAGCCCTTCGTAATGAAGCAAGGGAACAGAGTGAGTTAGAAGGTATGGGGACGACCTTAGTGGCTGCAACCATATTTGATAAAGAAATGTATGTTGCCAATGTCGGAGACAGCAGATTATATGTCATAGGAAAACAGATCCGACAGGTTACCGAGGACCATAGTCTGGTGGAAGCCATGGTAAAGACCGGTGAGCTGAATAGAAATGAAGCCCGGTACCATCCAAACAAGAACATAATAACCAGAGCAATCGGCGTAAATGAAGCCGTGGAACCTGATTTTTTTGAGGTTAATCTGGATGATGGAGATACTGTACTTATATGCTCGGATGGGTTAACCAATATGTTGGAGGATGAGACAATCGAACGGATCATCAAGGAAAATGACGATCCGGAATCCGCCGCCAAGAACCTGGTAAAGTGTGCAAATGAAAACGGCGGTAAGGATAATATTGCAATTATAATAATTAAAGTATGAGAATGAGGTGAGCTAATATGTTAAAACCCGGTATGATTATCAGCGATCGCTATGAAATCATTGATAAGGTAGGATCCGGAGGTATGGCTGATGTATATAAAGCCAGAGACCAAAGATTGAACAGATTCGTGGCGATAAAGGTATTAAAGCCGGAATACTCTAGTGATAAAAGCTTTGTAAACAAGTTCAGAGCGGAAGCTCAGTCTGCAGCGGGCTTATCCCATCCCAACATCGTAAATGTCTATGATGTCGGTGATGACAGTGGTCTGCATTATATCGTTATGGAGCTGGTAGAAGGAATCACTCTGAAGCGTTTTATTGAGCGTAAGGGTAAGCTCGATATTAAGGAAGCTGTCGGGATTGGTATTCAGATCGCCCAGGGTATGGAAGCAGCTCATGACAACCATATAATTCATAGGGATATTAAGCCGCAGAACATTATCATTTCCAGAGATGGAAAGGTCAAGGTGACTGATTTTGGTATTGCTAAGGCAACCAATTCAAATACGATTACCTCCAATGCGATGGGCTCAGTACATTATCTGTCTCCGGAACAGGCAAGAGGAGGATACAGCGATGAGAAGAGTGACATCTATTCCTTAGGTGTAACCTTATA
>JAEZLY010000213.1 GCA_023414985.1 Bacillota bacterium
TGCTTCAGGGAATCGCCCTGGAGACGGTATACAGTCCATTCGTTCATGGGTACCCCACCGAGGTTCTTATAGAAGGCGATGGAGGGCGTATTCCAGTTCAGACAGGCCCATTCCAGCCTTCCGCAATTTCTTTCCCCTGCCAGTTCTGCAAGGGCAGTGAAAATCCTCTTACCGAAGCCCCTTCCTCTGTATTCCTCCTTCACATACAAATCCTCCAGATAAATGCCGGGTCTGCCAAGGAAGGTGGAAAAGTTATGAAAGAACAGAGCAAAGGCCACCGGCTTGCCCTGGTATTCTCCAATCAGAACCTCAGCCTTTTTCTGAACAAACAGCGTATCGAGCAAAAGCTCTTCCGTCGCTACCACTTGATCGGACATGTGCTCATATTGAGCTAATTCCCTGATGAATTCCAGTATCAGAGCGGTGTCCTCGGCAGCTGCAAGGCGCAGAGTGAAATCTTTCGTATTGGTCATGTCTTATTACCTCCGTAAGTTGATCATTTGAAAACCATATAATCCATGGAGTTCTGTGTTATTGCACAGTATATCCGAAATGCCTGTAATTTGCAACAGTCCCTTGGTACTTTACTTTCCGGATGGAAATCCTTATACACTTGTCGAAAGATAGGAGATAGATTATAATTCAGGATATGCGGAAGCTGAGAGGAGAGGATACATAACTTGCTGATCAACAATAACAATTTTAACATAAAACAAATCGCGGAATCGGGTCAATGCTTTCGGATGAACCAGGTCGGAGAGGACAAGTATGCGCTGATTGCCTTCGGGCGTTATCTGCTTCTGGAACAGAAAGCAGAGGATCTGGTAGGGCTGAGCTGCAGCGAAGCGGAATTTGAGGAGCTTTGGAAGGATTACTTTGATATGAAGTATGATTACGGTCAGCTCATAGATAAGATCAAGCTGGGGAATGATGTATTTCTTAAGGAGGCAGTTGACTTCGGAAGGGGAATCAGAATACTCAGACAGGATTTCTTTGAGATGATGATCAGCTTTATTTTGTCACAGAATAAGAATATTCCGGCAATCAAAAACAGCGTCGAATATCTATGCCGGCAATATGGAGAACAGCGGCTGCATAAGGATACCGGTACAGTATACTATACCTTTCCTACTCCGGAAGCTTTATCGGGAGCCTCGAAAGAGGAGCTGCGCACCTTGTCGGTTGGGTATCGGGATGCATACATCCTCAGCGCTGCAGGAGCTGTTACAGAAGGCCAGCTAAATCCAGACGAAATCAAAGGTTTCGGTTATGAGAAAGCGAAGCAGGCATTACTCTGCATACACGGGATAGGGGAAAAGGTAGCAAATTGTATCTGTTTATATGGGTTACATCATATAGACGTATTTCCGATTGATGTCTGGATGAAACGAATCCTGAAGGAGGTCTATCAGGATCATTTCAACGCGGATCAGTATAGCGGTGCTATGGGAATCATTCAACAATATATGTTTTATTATATGAGAAATAAAGGAAAGAACTAAAATGGTAAAATAATCCATGGGTCATTTTCCTACGCATATCCGTACCTGACTTCGGAGAAAATATGGTTGAAACAAAAAAGTATTGAAACAACTTGTTTTAGTTCTGATTGTCAGGAAAGGCGGATGATTATGAAGAATAGCTGTCAAAACAACGAAAATGAACGTCGGCTTGAGCATATGGAGAATCTGGTTGAAAAGCAGACTCGTACAGAAAGACATTTGGAAGAGCATTCCGATATCTCTCATTCCAAAGCGAATATGGAGCATGTAAAGGAGCTTCAGCAGGATCGTCAAAAGGAAATTGACCATCTGAAGGATAAAATTGTCTATGGGGATAACGTCAGCAATGATTATAAGGAGAATACGGAAAAACGCTTCTTATATACCGAGGGATATTTGAATCATAATGCTGACCATATGGATCAGAATTCCTTTGATAATGCCAAGGCGAAGCAGGAACACAGAAAAGAGCAGCTGGATAATTTTAAGTCATAAGAAGAAACTGACAGTGTAACAAGGAATTGCAGGAGCAGCAGCTCTTTCGATACTTTCGATCGAAAGAGCGACGTGCCCCTGCAATCCTGTTATTACGGTACCAATCGGTTGATATCGCGCGGGAACATACAGGAATATCTTACATTATTCTGTTCCAGGAGGCGGGAGGTAAAGCGCTCCAGGCCGAGGCCCAGACCACCGTGCGGAGGCATTCCGTAGCGGTGGATCATCAGGTAGCTTTCAAAATCCTCGGGATGCATTCCCCGGTGTTGCATCTTCGCAATCTGTTCCTTATAATCATGGATACGCTGTCCTCCGGTCGTGATTTCAAGTCCGCGGAACAGCAGGTCAAAGCTTAAGGTGACTTCCGGATTGTTCGGATCTTCTTTCGCATAAAAGGGTCGCTTTTTTGTGGGATAGTGGGTGACGAATATAAATTCGCTGCCTGTTTTTTTCTGGATTATTTCATAAAGCAGCTTCTCCTCTTCAGGTTCAAAGTCATCCATATCCTTGATTTCCCTGTTATATTCCTTCGAAATCAGTTCTTTTGCTTCTCCAAAGGGGATAGCCGGAATGGAATCAACGACAGGAAGCTTTACCTGAAGTAGTTTAAGCTCGTCAGGGTATGCCTCTTTTAGGAATTCGAGACTGTGTTTCAACATGGCAGTTTCCATCTGCATAATATCCTCAAAGTTATCGATGAAGCCCATCTCAAAATCCACGCTGGTATATTCGTTTAAATGTCTGGAAGTATCATGCTTTTCGGCACGGAATACGGGAGCTATCTCATAGACCCTTTCATATACACCCACCATCATCTGTTTATAGGTTTGCGGGCTCTGGGCAAGAAAAGCTTCTCTGCCGAAATAATCCAATCGGAAGATGTTTGCCCCACCCTCTGCTCCGGCATAGACAATCTTGGGGGAATGGATCTCTGTAAAGCCCTGCTTCACCAGAAAATCACGAAAGCCTCTGCACAAGCCCTCCTGAATACGGAAGATGGCCCGTTCCTTTTCATTACGGAGCGTAATCGGCCGGTAATCCAGTATAGTCTCCAAAGAAGCATCCAGCCGCTTGTTGTTGATAACCACGGGTGTTTTGTCACAAGGGGTGGATAAGATTTCAATTTCTTTGATCCGAAGCTCATAACCGACGGTGGAACGTTCTTCTGCTATTACTTCACCGGTGAGTATAATACATGATTCTTCCTTCAGCTCTTCAGGCGGATAGCTGCAATAATCAGGGCTAAGGATGCACTGGATCAGCTTCCTTCCGGTTCTCAGAAGGACAAAGGCAAAACCGCTCATCAGCCTGATCTTATAGATGGAACCGGATAGTTTTACGGTTTCCCCAATATGTGCTGCAAGATTTACGGGTTCTTCATATTTTTTTTCAATATTCCCGTTCATACTATTCATAAAATATCTCCTTTCTTTTTTGGAAAACAGGTAACAAAAAAACCACCCCGGTAAGAGGAAAATATCCTAGATTCCTACCGATGTGGTTTATCATGATGATAGTTAGCTTCCACATAGGCACAACACGACAAGCGCCTGCACCTATGAATTAATCATAGCTACAAGCGCCGCCGATCGTCGTCCCTATTCAGAGCATACGTATAAGCTGCCGCCATTCGAGATACCTGCTTTCTAAAATTTTATCAAGAATAACACAGATAAAATGGAAAGTCAACTCTAATCTCATGGCTCCACTCGGAATGTTACAAGCTTGAATATTCTTCATTACGCCTGTGTTATATTTTAAAAAGGATGTGGTATCTTGGAATCCTGAGCGGAGGAGATTGTAAACGGCATGATCATCCGTTATAATCGGTAACAGACTACGCATACGTTTTCGTGCGAATTGTAAAATTAATGATAGGAGGTTGATTTATGACTAATGTAAAAGGTAAATGGGCACTCGTTACCGGTGCAAGCAGAGGGGTAGGCTATGAAATAGCTATCTTCATGGCGAAACATGGCTGCAACCTTGTACTTCACTCGAGAAGCATATCACATACGGAAAAGGTCCTCGAAGAGGTAACGGCACTCGGAGTAAAAGCCTATGCTGTTCAAGCGGAGCTATCCGATATGAATGCGGTTAACAGGATGCTGGATGAAATCGAGGAGAATAAGACACATATTGATATCCTGTTTAATGATGCGGCGGTACAGATCGCATACCGGACCGATTACTTTAAGACCCCGGTAGAGGACTTTACCCAGAGCTTTATGATCAATACCATTGCTCCGGCAATGATCTGTTATCGTCTTATACCTAAAATGATGGATAAGGGCTTCGGCAGAGTAATTAATACGACCAGCGGGATCAGAAATGAACCGGAACAGGCCGGATACTCCGCAAGCAAGGCGGCCCTTGATAAATTTACGAAGGATCTTGGAGCTAAGCTGGAAGGTACCGATGTTATGCTCAATTTAACAGACCCGGGCTGGTGCAGGACGGACCTCGGAGGTCCTCATGCTCCGAATGATGTGAAAAGCTGTGTTCCCGGAATTGTGGTCGGTGCTTTTGTGGATGATAAAAAGAGCGGAAGATTCTTCCATGCACAGTCCTTTGCAGGAATGACGCTGGAGGAAGCAGTGAAAAAAGCACAGGAGATGGAAGGGTAGGAGCAGTGTGATTTTAATAGCCTTCTTTACGTCGTTTTGCCCGAAGAGCATGTCTCTTCTTTCCGGATTCCCATTCTGCATGCTCGGTTTCTGTCTCCAGGATCAGCCGTGGGACTTCGATCGGATGACCTTCCTCATCCAATGACACCATAACAAGATAAGCTCGGTTGACTACCTTCCGGGTTCCGGTTAAATCCTCCACATAGGTATCAACACGAACCTCCATGGAGGTGGTACCGACATAAGTGATACGGCCGATCAGCACCAATGTGTTATTGATGAAGGCACCCGCTTTGAACTGCAGGTTATCGATTGCGGCAGTCGTAACATTATGTCCGCAGTGACGACGGGCAACTACACCTGCAACCACATCAATCCATTCCACCAATTGGCCGCCAAAAAGACGGTCCGTACCGTTGATATGTGAGGGCATGATGATCTGTACCTGTTCCGTAATTGAATCTGAGACGCGTTTGGGTTCCATAGATGCCTCCGTTTCATTCCATTTCTCGTCCTGTTTTTTATTTCATAAATTAGTATATACTATTGTAAACCTTTTTTAAAAAAAATACAAAAAATCTTTTCAACAGATAATTTTATGGTATAATAAATGGAGCATTGAAAAATATTTAACAAATATGGAAAGGATTGATGAGATTATGGCATTAGTTACAACGAAAGAAATGTTTCAGAAGGCATATGCCGGTGGTTATGCAATTGGTGCTTTTAACGTAAATAATATGGAGATCGTACAGGGAATTACTGAGGCAGCAAAAGAGTTAAACGCTCCGGTAATATTACAGGTATCAGCTGGCGCAAGAAAGTATGCTAAGCATGCTTACCTTGTTAAATTAGTTGAGGCGGCATTAGAAGATACAGATCTTCCGATCGCTCTTCACTTAGATCATGGCGATGATTTTGAAATTTGTAAAGCTTGTATCGACGGTGGTTTCTCCTCCGTTATGATTGATGGTTCTAAGCACAGCTTTGAGGACAATATCGCTTTGACCAAGAAGGTTGTTGAATATGCTCATGCACATGGAGCAGTTGTTGAAGGTGAATTAGGTAAGCTGGCAGGTATTGAGGATGATGTTAAGGTTAAGGCTGAAGATGCATCCTATACCAGACCCGAAGAAGTAGAAGAATTTGTAACCCGTACCGGTGTTGACTCACTTGCAATCGCAATCGGTACAAGCCACGGCGCATTCAAGTTCAAACCGGGTCAGAAGCCTCAGCTTCGTTTTGATATCTTGGAAGAGGTAGCAAAGAGACTTCCTAACTTCCCGATCGTATTACATGGTGCTTCCAGTGTATCACAGGAATACGTTGAGATTATTAAGCAGTACGGTGGTAAGATGGATGATGCAATCGGTATTCCGGAGGATATGTTAAGACAGGCTGCGAAGATGGCAGTATGTAAGATTAACATTGACTCTGATTTAAGACTTGCATTTACCGCAGGCATCAGAGAATATCTGTATAGCAATCCGAGTCACTTTGATCCCAGACAGTACCTTACACCTGCAAGAAATAACATTAAGACTCTTGTAAAACACAAGATCGTTAATGTACTTGGCTGTGACGGCGCTGCATTAAAATAATTCATATTATATAAAGTATAAAAGGGTGCCGCACAATTTTGTGCGGCACCCTTTTTCACTTAAAACAGCGAGCACTGGGAGATCAGATCATCCTCCCGCAGGACCTCCAATAGCTCAGAGGGATGGAGGGGTGGACTGAAGATGAAGCCCTGTACGATATCGCAATGTCTTGCCTTCAGGAGTGTGAGCTGTTCCTCGGTTTCTACACCTTCCGCCACAACTCTGATATCAAGACTATGGGCTAGCTGGATAATGGTCTCAGCAATCTGAACATCCTTTTCATTTGTACAGATATTATCTATAAAGGATTTATCGATCTTTAGGGTATCAATCGGCATCTGTGTCAGGTAATTCAAGGAAGAATAGCCGGTTCCGAAGTCATCTAGGGATACCTTGACTCCAAGCTGCTGCAGGTTATTTAACAGCATGGTTGCATCCATAATGGAGGATACCAAGGTGCTTTCCGTAATCTCCAATTCAAGATACTCCGG
>JAEZLY010000215.1 GCA_023414985.1 Bacillota bacterium
CACGGATACTGTCCTCCTGTGTCATCAGCATGACCAGACGATCCAGTCCGTAAGCAAGTCCGGCATGCGGAGGAACTCCGTATTTGAACGCATTCAACAGGAAGCCGAAACGATCATAGGCCTGCTCCTTGGTAAAGCCAAGCACTCCAAACATCTTTTCCTGAACATCGCTTTGGAAGATTCTCACAGATCCACCGCCGATTTCTGTGCCGTTCAATGTGATATCATAAGCTTTCGCCCTTACCTTGCCGGGGTCTGTATCCAGAAGAGGAAGGTCCTCGTCCATCGGCATGGTAAAAGGATGATGCTTTGCCACATATCTGTCTTCTTCCTTGGAGTATTCCAAAAGCGGGAATTCAGTCACCCAAAGGAACTTATATTCATCCTTACGGATCAGTCCGAGGCCCTTGGCAATCTCAAGTCTTAAGGCACCGAGAACCGAGAATACGATATCCTCTTCATCTGCCGCAAAGAGCAGTAGATCACCGGGTTTACCGTTCATTGCCGCCACAAGGGATTTCAGCTGATCTTCCGTTAGGAATTTAGCAAAGGAGGATTTATAAGAGCCGTCCGCTTCCACTGCAAGATAAGCCAGACCCTTGGCGCCATAGCCTTTCGCAAATTCTACCAAAGCGTCAATCTTCTTTCTGGGCATATCAGCCTGTCCTTCCGCATTGATACCGCGTACGGAACCGCCTTTTTCCAGAGCTCCTGTAAATACGGAGAAGCCGCAATCCTTCACAACCTCTGAAACATTCTTCAGTTCCAGACCGAAACGGATATCCGGCTTATCGGAACCGAACCGTTCCATTGCTTCCGCATAAGTCATTCTCTGAATCGGCAGGGGCACCTCAATACCGATGCTTTCCTTAAACATCTTCTGAAGAAGGCGTTCATTGACACTGATGACATCATCCACATCTACAAAGGATAATTCCATATCAATCTGAGTAAATTCCGGCTGCCTGTCGGCGCGAAGATCCTCATCGCGGAAACATTTTGCGATCTGGAAATAACGGTCATAGCCGGCTACCATCAATAACTGCTTGAACAGCTGCGGAGACTGGGGCAGTGCATAGAAATTCCCGGGATGCACACGGCTCGGAACCAGATAATCCCTTGCCCCCTCCGGTGTACTCTTGCACAGGATCGGAGTCTCAACTTCGATAAAGCCTTCCTCTGCCAGGAACTGACGGGTTACAATTGCAACCTTACTACGCAGGATCAGGTTCTTCTGAATATCCGGGCGACGAAGGTCAAGATAGCGGTATTTTAGTCTAAGCTCCTCCTTGGTCTTGCTGTCCTCTTCAATCTGGAACGGAGGGGTCTCTGCCTCAGACAGGATACGAAGCTCCTTGGCACGGATTTCAATCGCTCCGGTAGCAAGGTTCTCATTCACTGCACCTGAACGTGCCTCTACCTTACCCACCACAGCGATTACGAATTCGCTTCTTAGCTTCTCCGCTTTTGCGAAATTCTCCTGACCGCAGTCGCTTTCCTCAAAGATTACCTGTAAAAGACCCGAACGGTCCCTCATATCAACAAAGATAATTCCGCCTTTATTTCTGCTCTTCTGAACCCAACCCATGATGGTTACGGTTTCGCCGATGTTTATATTTGATAGTTCCGTACATCTGTGGCTTCTGTGTAAGCCCTTCATTGCTTCCGCCATGTTCTTCTCTCCTTTTATCCGATTTCATAATGCATTTATTTTATAATGCCTACATAACAAAGTCAAGGCATTTGCGGTTGCTGATACAAGGGCGTACGTAGTTGTTCGCTACCCTGACATGCTCAGGATGCACCATATAAGCCTTGAGAGCTGCCTCATCCACAAACACGCTGTCCAACAGCAGATCAGCCTCAGCACTGTCAAGAGGTGCTGTAAGCAGCTGAATGGATACCAGTCCGTCAATCACTCCCTGTAATCCTTCCAGCTCCTCTTTCATTTTAGCTGCATTGTTACGATTTTCTTCCTCTGTAAAGCCTTCCCCATAATGATAGGATACGATATGTCGAACCATTCTTATCACCTTCGTAACCCATAGACAATTGTCTGCCGGGTCACTGTCCTTTCTATTTGAATTCTGTTTCCTTATTTTCTGCAAACTTTATTTTAACATTTCCGGTGAAAGAGAGCAAGGACAACCTTGGGTAATCTACAGTATCTCCAAAAACATTAGATAAAAAATGCAGCGAAGCCTTCCGAAGCCTTCGCTGCAAAGTAATTTTATTATCTTATCTACTTTATCATAAACGGTGATGCCGGGAGCCCTTCTTTATTATAGAGGTTCGCTCCCTCCGGGTTATCCGCCCAAGCATATCGCACGCTGACCGGATTCCTGATCTTATGATTATGTACGTGTTCCGCCTGATAGACTAATATCGTATCTTGATCTATCTCCGCTCTTGCCTCATAGTAGACACCATCCGTACCGCTGATCATAAAGGTTCTTAATTCACCATTCCTGGCCACCAGGCCACCCCCGATATGGGTAAAATAAAGCCGCAGCCTGTCACCTTCTCGGACTACACGATCCACCATAGGCCCGCAGGGTTCGATATCCTCGTTGAAGATATCTCTGCGAATCCATCTTGCCAGCCTGAGTGCCACCTTTTTCTTATCCTTCGGATGAAGATCATTATATTCGCCGATATCACAGGTCACTGTCATTCCCGTCGACGGAAGCTCCATTGCCAGACGCTGTTCATCCCGGAGCCTTGCCCAGCTGCTAACCTTAGATTCACGCTTCCAGGGACAGAAATTTGCCACCTGTACGTAGTAAAACGGAAAATTGCCCAAATTCCAGGTTCTGCGCCAATCCTTAATCACCGTTTCAAATAATTCTTTATAATCATACGGATAGGGATCATTGGATTCTCCCTGATACCAGAGCGCACCGCGAATCGTCAGCTTACGGAGCGGATAGATCATGGCATTATACAGGCCTGTTGGTTTATTATGAAAAAATACCTGCGGCTCAGGTGCAAAGGTCTTTGCCCCGATCTGATATCTCCAGGTTCCGGACAGAGGCAGCTTTTCTTTCCCTATGACGATGTAATAAGGCATATCGGTAATAAATGCTCCCATGTTCTGATTGACTACCACCCGAACAGCCAAGACGTTTCTGCCCGCCTTCAGCAGTCCTTCCGGAATCCGATATCTTCTTGGCGGATACTGATAGCCGGTACTTCCAACCTCGACTCCGTTCAAATAAGTGGTATCTGCATCAATGATCGTCCCAAGCATCAGCTTGGCATCCTTACCGACCAGCTCCTCCGGAAGGATGAATTCCCTACGAAACCATACAGAGCCCTTTAAGCTTTCGAGTTCTGTTCCCTGAAAATTGAGCGGAACTTCAATCCAGTTCCAGGCTGTATCATCACATTCCGGCAGGTACCATAGGGTCTTCTTATCCAATAGTCCCTTATCCTTCATATCCAGTTCCATATTCCAGTTGCTCATATTCATCTGATCCCTTGCAATGCTTCCCTTCACGTAGGCATCATCCTTGCATAAGGACAAGAGCTCCTGAAATCTTCCGAACCTCATCAGAGAGGCTTCACTCATCCAGGCTTCCGCCGGAGTTCCTCCCCAGGCAGTATGAACCAGCCCGATCGGAATATGATATTTATGATATAGCTCCTTTGCTAAGAAATATCCTATTGCGCTAAACTCACCCGCGGTCTCCGGGCACAGTTCCACCCAGGTTCCGCCATCCAGCTCGTCTTTAGGTTGGTGAAAGTCAAATACCTGTGGAACAGAAAACTTGCGTATCTTTTGATAATCAGAATCCTGTTTAACCTCATCCTCGTATAAGTCGAAGGTTCGATAAGCAGGAAGCTCCATATTAGATTGACCCCCGAGGACCCATACATCCCCGACCAGAATATTATGAATGTTTCTGCTATGTCCTGCGCACTTAATTTCCATTCGGTAAGGACCGCCGGCATGCTGTTTGTCGAGCTCCAGTTCCCAACTGCCGTCTTCCTTTACCTGCGTCTCGTAACTCTTTCCGACAAAATCTACGGTCAGCATTTGATTTGCTGCTGCCCAACCCCATATTTTACTTTTGTAATCCCGCTGCAGAACCATACCGTCACTGACAAGGTACGGAAGCCTAATATCCATCTGCTGCTCTGCCATTATATACTTCCTTCTTCCTAAACATTTAAGGTACGCCTGGGTTTTCACAGGCATGCTCTTTCAAAATAATGATACCTTAGGTGGTTATTCTTTACTACTCATTCATTGCTGAAAATCCCGGAAAAACTATACATAATTGCGCAAAAAATGCTGATCCCTTCCGTCTGTTATTACGAAAGAGATCAGCACTGCAATTAAGTCAATTTTAACTGTTTCAGGATTTCCTTCAGCTTTTCCGTATCAATCGGCTTGGGGGCATAAGCATCGCAGCCGATATCGAATGCATTCTGAACAATGCCGGTCTCCGCCAATGCGGTTGTCATAATTACCTTGGCTCGTTTTTCCGGAAGCAGTCCTTTTTGTGCTTCCAGCTCCTTGATATGCTTTAATACTCGGACACCATCCACCTTCGGCATCATGATATCCAGACAAATCAAATCGTAAGGATTATTCTCCTTGAGTGAAATCAGAACGGCATCCAGAGCCTCCAGTCCGTCTACCACAAGGTCACATTCCCCGTATTGAGAAAGAAACTTGTACAAAAACTTCCTGCTCGTTAAGTCATCTTCTGCGATTAATATCCTCATATTTAACCTCGTTCCTGTTTCATTCCTATTTCACTTTAGTCGCTTGTATTCTGGTACAGCCTAAATTCATAGCAGATCTGTTCAATATAGCTTTTTACATCCTCAAGATTACCGCGTCTGGCTGCAAGTTCGATCTTAAAGGCTGTATCCTTGATATCGATGGCATCAATACTGCCGGCAATCCGTTTGATCTCCTTGGCAATTGCTTCCATCCGGATTATATTATCATACTCTGCCTCATTTTTCAACAGGTCAATATTTTGCACGATTTCATTAATAACTGCAGGATCCAGCCTCCTTGCCGGAACCGGTTTATCAAAAGTAAAGATTAATTCACCGTCCTCAGTCAGCACAATGTTCTCAGGCGTCCCATAATTCGATTTTGACGTAATCTGTTCCAAGACATGAAACAAGGTATCCATCTGGATCGGTTTAGAAACATATTCATCCATACCAAGCCGGATGAACTTCTCCCGGTCTCCCGGCAGGGAATATGCCGTCAACGCGACGATAGGTGTATGCTTTCCTTCCGGCTCCAGGCTTCTGATCTTGGCAGCAGCCTCAATACCATTCATCTTCGGCATCTGGATATCCATCAGAATAGCATCAAAGGACTCCGTAGTGAACAGCTCAATTGCTTCGATACCGTTGTTGGCCTCTTTTACAGTGTATCCCCGCTCGATTAACATCTTACGGATTACCTTCTGGTTCACCTTGTCGTCCTCTACCAAAAGCAAATGAAGCGGTTTCTCCGCTTTGGTAATATTTGGACGTACTTTTTTATTGGTTACCAGCGCATTGCCGATCGGAAAGGTTACAGTAAAACGGAAGGTGCTTCCTACTCCGTATTCGCTGTCTACTTCAATCCGCCCACCCATCATCTCCAACAACTGTTTTGAGATAACCAATCCCAGACCGGTTCCTCCATATTGTCTGGTATAGGAATTCTCAATCTGACTAAAACTTAGGAACAGACGCTCTCTATCCTCTTCGGAGATTCCGATTCCGGTATCCGTTACGGTGAATACAAGCTCGGCTTCCT
>JAEZLY010000222.1 GCA_023414985.1 Bacillota bacterium
GCTGAGGCGTTTGGTGCAGACGCGGCTTTTTTTATGGTCAACGGAACGACAGCTGCGGTTCAGGCAATGATTATGTCCACCTGTAAAGCAGGGGAAGAAATTATCATGCCGCGCAATGTCCATCGCAGCTCGATCAATGCTCTTGTCGTCTGCGGAGCCATTCCGGTCTATGTTAATCCCGGAGTAAATCATCAGTTGGGAATCCCGCTGGGAATGGCAGTGGAAGAGATACAGAAAGCAATGGAAGAACATCCCCAGGCAAAAGCGATTCTGATCAATAACCCTACCTATTACGGTGTTTGCTCTAATTTGGAGGAAATAGTCAAGCTTGCCCATACGAAAGGGATTAAGGTTCTGGTAGATGAAGCCCACGGAGCTCATTTTTATTTTGGGAACGACCTTCCTATCAGTGCTATGGCTGCAGGAGCAGATATGGCTGCAGTCAGCATGCACAAGACCGGTGGTTCTCTGACCCAAAGCTCTTTCCTGCTTTGCAAGAATGATATAGACCCCGGTTATGTAAGACAGATTATCAACCTGACTCAGACAACCAGCGGTTCGTATCTTTTATTATCCTCTTTGGATCTTGCCAGAAAGAATATGGTTTTGAACGGGAAGGAAATTATCGCAAAGACGCTGGAGCTTGCGGAATATGCAAGAAAAGAGATTAATAAGATCGGAGGCTATTATGCCTTTTCCAAGGAATTGATCAACGGTGATACAATCTATGATTTTGACCGTTCCAAGATGTCCGTGAATACAGGAGCCGTTGGGCTGGCGGGTATTGAGGTTTATGATCTGCTGCGTGATGAGTATGATATCCAGATTGAATTCGGTGATATCGGTAATATTCTTGCTATGATCACCGCCGGGGATCGTGCCTTTGAAATTGAACGATTGATATCTGCCTTGTCTGAGATCAAGCGTCTACATGGCAAGAACCAGGTCGGCTTACTGACTCATGAATATATCGATCCAGAGGTGGTTCTGACTCCTCAGAAGGCTTTTTACAGTGATAAGAAATCCTTAGCCCTTAAGGATTGTGCAGGACATATCTCCGGAGAATTCGTCATGTGTTATCCTCCCGGAATACCGATTCTTGCTCCCGGGGAACGGATTACGGGTGAGATTATCGATTATATCATTTATGCAAAGGAGAAGGGCAGCGTCATGACCGGACCAAAGGATATGAAGGTAGAACACATCAATATTGTAGATTTTGAGTAAATAATAATGATGTCAAAATAGAAAGGAAGGGTGTCTGCCAATGGAACTGTGGTATTCAGAACATCATACGGAGCATGTAAGGCTTTCCTTGAAGGTAAAGGAACAGCTTTACAGCAAACAAAGTGATTTTCAAGAGATTGCAATCATTGATACAGTAGAGTATGGCCGGGCCTTGATTCTGGACGGATGCCTGATGGTTACAGAAAAGGACGAATTTATTTATCATGATATGATTGTCCATGTACCGATGGCTACGAACTTAGGGATTAAGAAGGTACTGGTCATAGGTGCGGGTGACGGCGGTGCGATCCGGGAATTAACCAGATACGATAATATTGAACGGATCGATATGGTAGAGATTGACGAGGAAGTTGTGAAAGCCTGTCAGCAGTATCTGCCATTGACAGCAGAGAAGCTTACGGATCCCAAGGTTCATATTTATTATGAAGACGGACTAAAATTCGTACGCAGAAGAAAGAATGAATATGACCTGATTCTTGTAGATTCAACTGATCCCTTCGGCCCGGGAGAAGGCTTATTCACCAAGGAATTCTATGGTAATTGTTATACTGCACTGACAGATCAGGGGATTCTGATCAATCAGCATGAGAGCACCTATTATAATTATTATGTGGATGCGATGAAACGTGCTCATCAAAGAATCAAAGAAACCTTTCCGATCGCAAAAGTCTACCAGGCTCATATTCCGACCTATCCCTCCGGCCACTGGCTGTTTGGCTATGCCTCCAAGCATTATGATCCGCTGAAGGATCTGAATGCAGAGGGCTGGAATGCCTTAGGAATTAGGACAAAGTATTATAATACCAAGCTGCATCAGGGTGCCTTTGCCCTTCCCAATTATGTAAAGGAGCAGCTAAACGAACTGGAATAAGAAAATGTGTATTTGGAGGTGAAATCAAAGATGTTTAGTAAAAATATTCATACCTTTATCGCCTGCGATCATGACTATGAGGACAGCGACATCGTATTATTCGGAGCACCCTTTGACGGAACCACATCCTATCGTCCCGGTACGAGATTTGCCTGCAGCGCGATCCGTAATGAAAGCTACGGGATTGAGACCTACAGCCCTTACTTAGACAAGGATCTAATGGATATCAGAGTATTTGATGCCGGAGATCTGGAATTCGGATTTGGTAATACTCAGAGAGTGATGGATACAATTGAAGAGATGACAGAACATCTGCTGAATGATCATAAGAAGCCGCTAATGATCGGCGGAGAGCATCTGGTGACACTGGGCAGTGTAAAAGCGGTGGCAAAACGTTATCCAAACCTTCATATCGTGCATTTTGATGCCCATGCTGATCTTAGAGATGATTATCTTGGTGAGAAGCTGTCCCATGCCAGTGTCATGAGACGCTGCCATGAGATCGTAGGAGATGACAGAATATATCAATTCGGTATCCGTAGTGGTGACAGGGAGGAATTTCAGTGGGCGAAGGATCATGTCTTTACACAAAAATTCAACCTGGATCGGCTGGACTCAGTCATTGAGGTTCTGAAGGGAAAACCGGTTTATCTCACGATCGATCTGGATGTACTGGATCCTTCGGTATTTCCTGGGACAGGTACACCGGAAGCGGGAGGAGTTACGTTTACGGAATTAAATAATGCACTGAATAAGGTATTCAAGTTGAATATTGTGGCATTGGATATGAACGAGCTTTCACCCATTTATGACCAGAGCGGAGCTTCCACGGCACTTGCCTGCAAGCTGCTGAGAGAGTTGCTTCTACAACTGTAGAGCCAGTTGAAAAACGAAATAGATACATTAGAAAAGGAGAAATCAATATGAGTAGAGCATTGATCATCGGTGCCGGTGGAGTTGCCGGAGTAGTAATCCATAAATGCTGCCAGAATTCAGAGGTTTTTGAAGAAATCTGTATTGCCAGCAGAACCAAGTCAAAATGTGACAAGTATAAAGAACAGGTCGAAGCAAAGGGTTATAAGACAAAAGTGACTACTACACAGGTAGATGCGGATAATACGGACGAAGTAATTGCGTTAATCAATCAGTATAAGCCTGATATCGTCATTAATGTGGCACTTCCTTATCAGGATCT
>JAEZLY010000256.1 GCA_023414985.1 Bacillota bacterium
CTCTATGCCGAGGATTACATTGAGGATTTTGAAGATAAGCTTCCGGCTGGAGATCGTGTCTACCTTCTTGTGGATATGAGTAACCGTGTCGTATTCATGGAAGGCTATGGAACTGCCGAAACCTACATCCATTCCAAAAGAATTGATTCCATTATCCAGGAGATTACACCAGATCTCTCCGGTGGAAATTATTATGACGCATTTTCTATCTACATTGAGCGTTCTGCCGGATATATGGGGGATGATTCAGAGATTAATACCGATCATGATTACAGTGCCGGTACACCTCAGAACAGCGACCCCAATGCACCCAATTATGACGAGACCTGGCCTGATAACTACGGAACAACTCAGAACACTGCTAAAGATCTCGCAACAAATATCTGGGTTCAGCTACTGGCAGCTGTCGTCATCGGTATCATTACCGTGTCTGTCATGGCAATCCGCTCCGGTGGAAGGATGACCGCAGGAGGGTCCACTTATATGGATCAGAATCAATCCGGACTCATCGGCCGCAGAGATGATTATATCCGCACCCAGGTCACCAGAGTCCCGAAGCCAAAGGACAATCCGAATAACCATGCCGGTGGCGGCTTCAATGCAGGAGGCTTCCGAGGCGGAGTATCCATGGGCGGACGTTCTCACAGCTCCGGCGGCGGTCATTTCTAGTAGCCATCGTAATGAAATTCATTTATAATAAAAAGTGTACGTGATCAAGCGTAAGCAAGCTTACTTCTGCAAGCTTGCTTGCAGCATGCGAGCGGAGCAGTGTCAGAAAGAATTGGCATAAAAAAGTCTGACTTTATGTAGCATAAATTATGGAGGAAAACAATATGGGCTTATTTTCTAAGCAATTTGCAAATGTAGTTGAATGGCAGGAATTTCGCGATGACATGATATTCTACAAATGGAGCAATGATGAGATTAAGAAGGGCAGCCGTCTTATTATCCGCCCCGGTCAGGATGCGGTATTTCTTTATAATGGTAAAATCGAAGGAATCTTCAAGGATGAAGGGGATTACGATATTGAGTCCCAGATCATTCCCTTCCTTTCTACCTTAAAGGGCTTTAAATTCGGCTTCAACAGCGGAATCCGTGCTGAGGTATTATTCATTAACACGAAGGAGTTCCAGGTGAAATGGGGCACTCAGAATGCCATCAACATTCCGGTGCAGCAGCTTCCCGGCGGTATGCCGATTCGTGCATTCGGTACCTTTACCTTTAAGGTGTCTGATTATGTCAAACTGATTGATAAGATTGCCGGCGTAAAGCAAGCTTATCATGTAGAGGATGTTAGGCTTCGTATCGTGGCAATTCTTGACCAGCTTCTGATGAAATGGATCTCCAAGGAAGGCAAGGATATGTTCAATCTTCAGGCAAATTCCTTTGATATCTCAAACGGAATTAAGACTGATCTTGATATGCAGCTTTTTGACTCGGGTCTTTCCATCACAGCCTTCAATATCATGAGCTTTACTTATCCGGAAGAAATCCAGGATATGATTAATAAGACTGCTTCCCATACGATGGTTGGAGATCTTAACCGTTATCAGCAGATAGAATTGACAAATGGTATGGCTTCCGGCAAGATGAGCGGCGGTGGTGTCGCATCTGATATGGCCGGTATGATGATGGGAATGAACGCTGCCAATCAGATGATGAAGAATATGAACCAGCCTGGAGGCAATACAGCACCAACCGGTGGTGCGAAACCGAACTTCTGCCCGAATTGCGGTGCAAAGACCGAGGGCGCAAACTTCTGCCCGAACTGCGGCCAAAAACTAGCGTAATGAAATCGTATTATGAAATAATAATCAAGTGGCATAGCTACAAAGACTGATAATAAAAATTTAAGGTGAGAATGACAGGCATCCCATAATACACTGTTTGCCGAACAGATTGCCTATTTTGTAAGTCAAGAGCAAACAAACTTTTTTGTTTGATTATGGCTTACAAAATGGCAGGATGTCCGGGAACCTGTGTGTGAGGGATGCCTGTTGTTCTTGCCTTAAATTTTTTTCATAACTCTTGTTATTTATTTCATTTTTTCAAACAAATGTTTGCATTATTTAGTACTATATGGTACAATATAAGCAGCTCAATAATAGAGGGGAGATTAATATTATGAATTTTTATGAGGTAATTAATGAAAGACATACCATTCGGGACTTTATGGACAAGGAAGTTGATACAGAGGTAATTCACAGAATTATCGATGCCGGTCTGAAAGCTCCCACCAACGACCATATGAGAAGCTGGGAATTTGTCATCATCACCGATAAGGAGGAGAAGGCAAAGGTCATTAGTAAAATCCAAAAGAGCTATTCTAAAGAAGAGGTCATAAGCTTTCTCGACGATGCGAATATGACCGATGCCATTCAGAGAGATATGTACATGGATGGAGTACCCAAACAGTATTCCATGCTTTATAACGGCGGCTGTCTGATCCTTCCTTTCTTCAAACAGGATCACCCTCTGCTCCAACCGGAGAAGATCAACTCACTGAACTGCTTCGCCTCCATCTGGTGCTGCATCGAGAATATCTTCTTAGCCACCACTGCAGAAGGCTTAGGTTCCGCCTTCCGGATTCCTGAACCCAATGAGCTCACCTATTTAAAGGAGTATATCGGGTATCCGGATAACTATTACCTGCCTTGTTATATCTCAATCGGTTATCCTGCGGAAAATGCTGCCAAGCTGAAGCAGTATCATTTTGAACCAAAGGAAAGGATACATATTAACCGCTGGTAAACCCAGAAACAGGATGCATTGATCATGAAGATTATACCGACATCAATGGCATCTTATTAAGAAAATCTTCTGAAACTATTTTTTGCTTATATAAAATAAAAATAACCCTGGTCATAAAATCCCAACAGGAATTCACGACCAGGGTTATATCTATGTGTTTCGTATTTCAATAATATTACAGCTTATTCCACCAAAAATACCTTGTCATTCATCAGCTTCTTCAGCTTCGTATCTGCATCCTCCATGGAAGCACCCTTCACTCCGAAGTAGAACTTAATCTTCGGCTCAGTACCGGAAGGACGGATTGCGCACCAGGCATTGTCATTTAAGTCAAAATATAATACATCGGATTTCGGAAGTCCGGTCGGAGTAACCTTTCCCGTCTCGAGATCAGTAATCGTATCCTTTTGGTAATCACGGAATTTCAGCACCTTGTAATCTCCCGCAGTCTTGGGAGGGTTCTTACGGTAGCTCTCCATGATCTCCTTAATTTTCTCCATACCCTCGATACCCTTTAACGTAACAGATACCAAATCCTCTTTGAAGTAACCGTATTTCTGATAGATCTTGTTCATCTGCTCATAGAGAGATATTCCCTTGGATCGGTAGTAAGCTGCTGCCTCACATAAACACATAACAGCAACCACTGCGTCCTTATCTCTGGAATGGGTACCGACAAGGCAGCCGTAGCTCTCTTCATACCCGAATACATAAGTATTCGAGCCTGTTGCTTCAAACTGCTTAATCTGTTCACCGATATATTTGAAGCCGGTCAACACTTCTATGAGCTTCGCATGATAATGCTCTGCGATAAGATCTGAAATATTGCCTGTAACGATCGTTTTGATTAAGGCTGCATTCTTCGGAAGAATACCCTTCTCCGCCTTCTGGGAAAACTCATACTCTGCGATCAGGGCACCGGTCATATTACCGTTGAAGAGTACGAACTCACCGTGCTCATCCTTTACCATAATGCCCAGACGATCTGCATCCGGATCAGTTGCAAGAATCAGATCTGCACCTACTTCCTTCGCCAGTCTCTGTGCCAATGTAAATACCTTCGGATCCTCCGGATTCGGATAGCCGACGGTCGTGAATTCAGAATCAGGAAGCTCCTGCTCCGGAACTACATAAACCTTGTCAAAGCCAAGCTCAGCAAGTATTCTTCTTACAGGAAGATTACCCGTACCGAGAAGCGGAGTATAGACAATCTTCATTTCCTTACTCTCAGCACTGATCGGATTCACAACCAACTTCTTCAATTCAGCAATATATTGATCATCCATCTCTTTGCCGATGATCGTCAGTAAGCCCTTAGAAAGTGCTTCCTCCTTAGTCATCGTCTTTGCTGCTGCAAAATCCGTGATGGAATTCACCTCTTTGATGATCTCCTCATCCTTCGGATAAGTAATCTGCGCACCGTCCTCCCAATAGACCTTATAGCCGTTGTACTCGGCAGGATTATGGCTCGCTGTTATCACAATACCGGCCATACAGCCCAAGGTACGAAGTGCAAAGGACAGTTCCGGTGTAGGTCTCAGGCTTTCGAATAGATAAGCATGGATACCGTTGGCTGCCAGGCATAATGCACTGTCCAGAGCGAATTCCGGAGACATCCTTCTGGAATCATAAGCAATCGCGGCACCCTTCTTCTCTCCACCCTGTTTCAGGATGGTATTCGCCAGTCCCTGCGTTGCTCTTCTGACTGTATATAAATTCATTCTGTTTACACCGGCACCAAGGATTCCCCTCAGTCCACCGGTCCCGAACTCAAGATCCTTAAAAAATCTTTCCTTGATTTCCGCATCGTTTTGCTTAAGCGCAGCCAATTCTCCCCTGGTTGCCTCATCAAAGTATGGATTCGTTAACCATTCTTCATATCTTTTCCTGTAATCCATCATGATACTCTCCCTTTCTTCTACAATACATATCATATGTAAACAGATAAAAATTGTAATGTATTCAAAAATGTCTATATCATGATACAATGGTTTTCAATCAAATGCAATCCTTTTTTACTTCTGAATAGTCAGGTCTTTCTTAACAAAGTCAGGAATGGTATTCTTCTTGAACATATATCCGTAGCTGACCTCGTTATTGTAATCCTCGTTAAATACATAGAGGATAACATCCGTATATTCCTCGGCTTCAAGCAGAGTGCTGTTGCTATAGTAATAGTCCCTTGATACCAGGTTAGGAAGAATCTCAGCAATCTGCTCCGGCTTCGAATAGGTGGCTTCCTTATAGCTATCCTGGGCCATACTTGTCGAGATCATACCATCCACGATAACCTGATCAAACTTAGGACGATAATCCGATACCGTAATTCTTCTGATATCCTCTGTACTCAATTTCTTCGAAGTATTAAAGCCGTACTGTTCAAGCAAAGCAAGGGTCTTCGTAAAGGAAGGGTATACATAATAAGAGCTTACATCGTAGGTACTGTATTCGAAAAGTACGGTTGCTAACGGCTCGATATTCTTCAGTTCATCCAGGGTTAACGTGCTGAGCTCATCTTTATATGTATTTAAAAATTCCTGTTTAACAGCACCGGGCAGGGCAAGGGAATAGCTTTCCTTTCCATCCAGTCCAAATTCCTTATCATTGATCACATCCGTAAAGTACCGCAGGGAAACCTTGCCTACATTACCGGTATCCCAATGCAGCAACGGATAATGGGCATTCTTGAAATCACTGTTCTCATAGATACTTTTCAACAGATCATAGGTTGCAGCTGTATCCAGCCTGTATTGACGATATACCGTACCGCCGCTCTTCATCGTGTATTTTACACAATAGGTATAGCTTCCGCCGGTTGTATTCTGATTACCGGCTGCCTTTTTCACAGTCACACCGGTCTTTGCCAAGGCATATGCGTCCGCAAAATCTCTCAAATTCATGTTATCCAGTTGATACTTGGAGCTGTCATACCGTTCGAATTCCCCGTCAACCACATCAAAATAATTAATATAACCCTCAAGACCGGTTACTGATACCGCCATGCTCTGGATATTACTTTCCTTCGGCAGGTAATCATCAAATTTGAAGGCATCAAACCGGAAGCAGCAGGCAATCACGCCAACCGCCAGGCCGCAGAAAAGCAGCTGCAGCTTATTGCGGAAGATCCCGCGGATATCAAACTGATAGATAATCTCTACTATGG
>JAEZLY010000266.1 GCA_023414985.1 Bacillota bacterium
CCGTAAGCCTCTGCTTCATCCCTAAGCGGATCGTATTGAGCTGTGATAATCAGGGTATCGGGTTGCCGTGACAAATCCTTCGCCAGAATCGGTGCCAAGTACGGGTTTTGTAAATCTTCTTCACTGCCCCTGTAAAGATCCAGGAAATCACAAATTCTTTTTGAGGTCAGGAGAAAATCCGTTCCATTCTCGAGGATGGAGGGGTAAGGCGAGGTTTCTGAATGATTGCTGTCTGTAGAAGGGTACAGAAGGATCTGCCTCCTAGGAAGAAATTCTCCTCTGTCCCGGGCCATCATGGATACCACAGCTGCCAGATTACCACCGGCGCTGTCCCCGATCAGGGTAATCTGTTCCGGATCCACATCTAAGAGCTGTGCATTGAGAAAGATCTCCCGAGCTACAGCATAACAATCCTCAGGTGCAGTAGGAAATTTATGTTCCGGAGCCAGCCGGTAATCAACGGATACTACGATATGCCCCGTCTGTTTTGCCATATTGGAACAGACATTGGTATAGGTATCGATATTGCCGAAGACAAAGCCTCCCCCATGAAAGAAGATAAGCATTTTCTTGAATGAAAAGGCGGTGGAAGGCATAAAGATTCGAACCGGAATATCAAACGCTCCGATGGATACCTTATGATCCCACATTTCGTATAAAGGCTTGAGGACAGGATGCGTAGCCGTCTTCAACTGCCGCTGCAGCTTGTACGTCTTCTTCACATCCAAATCAGGATAGGATAACGCTTTCAATGCAATTCTCATTGCCTTGTTGATTGCCATAGAAGCCTGTCCGCCTTTCTGTAATTGCCGAATTCAACCAGTTTATACTGCAATTTCATTCTATCCGAGATACCCCTAAAAGTCAAACGAAACCGTGGCCATGGCCTTTCGTTGGAATCATTCAGCACTCCCTATCTTCTTTTACGAAACTTTTGTTTTCGTAAATTATTATGATATAATAGAGCTTAACTCTCTTAACATGAGTTAAGCGAGATCATGAACAACTTTTGTTGATGATGAAGAAACTCATAGCATGTTAATATGGCATAGCATCCTACTATTTCATAAACACGTGTTATGTTTATGAGATACTACATGAAAAAGTCTGAATCAGACATTTTCAATGGAGAATGGATAGCATACAATTAACGAAAAATAATGGAGGTAAGTATCACATGTATTACAAACAATATGGTAACACGAACATGATGGTTTCCGCTGTAGGTATGGGAACGATGAGATATGATGACGCCGATGTAAAAGCAGGCAGATTCGAAAAATGCGCAGAGGTCGTATTACATGCTCATGCAAATGGAATTAACTTCTTTGATTCCGCCCCCTTCTATTGCGATGATAAAAGTGAGGAAATTACAGGTATCGCTTTATCCCAGCTGCCTAGAGACAGCTTCTATATATCCTCCAAGGTCAACCTGGGATCCTACGGCGGGACTTTCACTCCGGATGCCTTCCGCAAGAGATTGGAAACCTCTTTATCAAGATTAAAGGTAGATTACCTCGATTTTTATTATCTGTGGTGTCTTCTGGACTTAGAATCCTTCGAAAAGCAGTATGACTTAATGTACAGCTCCTTCGAGAAGGCAAAGGCAGACGGCCTAATCAAAAACATCACCTTCTCCTCTCATATGCAGGGTAATCAGCTGGAGACCGTGATTAACTCCAACGCCTTTAAGGGAATGCTGATTGGCTATAATCCGCTGAATTACCGTTTCCGTCAGGCAGGGATTACAGCTGCTTACAACAAGGGAATGGGTATCGTGGTCATGAACCCGCTCGGCGGAGGCTTGATCCCCCGCAACCCCAAGACCTTCGAGTATCTGGCAGAAGGAACTGATTTAAATGTAGCGCAGGCAGCGCTGCGCTTCGTAGCATCTCATAAAGAAATCACGGTTGCATTATGTGGTTGTACTTCAATTCAGCATGTAGATGAGGCGATCAAGGCAGTAGAGAATCTCGAAGAGAGACCTACTTCTGAAATCTGTGCGGAATATGAAGCTAAGGGTGTAGCTCTGAATAACCTTTGTACCGGCTGCGGTTACTGCAAGTACTGCCCTCAGAGTATTGATATCCCCAAATTCATGGATTCCTATAATGAAAAAATTCTCGGTAACGACGTTATGGGCAGACTGAGGGGACATTGGGGCGTTTCCAATAAAATCGCTGCCGAGTGTATCAAATGCGGACAGTGTGAGACCTTATGTACTCAGCACCTCCCGATCATGGATAGACTGGATGAAATCGCTGCTTTATCATAAGGATACTAGAGTTCAATAAAATCCGACAACATAATTTAGGACTTACTATGCTTATTATATTGCAACGTATTGTAACTAGATTATAGGCATCCGATCAAGGAAACCATAGGTAATAGAAAATGAATGTAAAGGGCTGCTATTCACAAACACAATTGTGAGTATGCGGCCCTTAAAAAATAATATCTTGGGCAGATAAAATAAACTTATAAGATCTATTATTCTTAATGATAAATACAGATATAAATGATCAGATGATCAAGTTATTCAGCTTCTTAAGTCAACTGAATAACTTAAGCAAAAAGCCTTGGAAAGGTAACTTAATAATATTTATACTTTGATTGTTAAATTATGGTTTACTTGATGCTGAAAAAGAGATAGAATGATGACAGTTAATGTCATAGGCTTATATATAATAAGTATCATCTGACATACTATATACAATATGTAATATAATCATTAATGGAGGATAATGATATGCTAAAAAAGACGTTTCATATATTAAAGGATAATCCAGTATTAATTGGTGTTTATTTATTAAATATGCTTGTAATGCTGTTGATTTTATTCGTCCTTTATCCTAAGGACATGAGTGACTTTGGAATTTCGGAAAATGGGGGGATCGATTTTATAACCTATCTGAATGCTATGGGTAAGATGCTTTTTGCAATACTTCTAATATTTGCATTAAGTCTCCTAGTAGCTTCGGGGTTTGGTAATATGATGAAAGAAGCAATTAGAGGAGAGAAAATCACTATAGCTACTTTTATGATGGGAATAAAAAAATTTTTTGTACGTATTTTGCTTTCTTCCCTGCTTTTATTCGCATTTACTATAGTTGTTTCCTTGGTGTTGATGATTCTTGTTATTTTGATTGTCCTGCTATCGGCCTTTAATAATCCAATTCTAGCTGTTGTACTGGGTTCCGTGTTATATATCATACCATTAATTATAATTATGCCTTTTGTGTTATTATGGACACCTTCCATCGTGATTGATGAAACCGGTGTTATGACAAGTTTGAAAAGTAGTTTTAACGCAGGTGCAAAAAACTATTGGAGACTTCTGTTATCTATGCTTACGATATTTGTTCCTATTATTGTTTATTTTATTTTTAATTATACCTCTACAGCGGCCGGAAAAATATTTACGCCGGGTTATTGGGTTCTGTGTGTTGTTTCAGCTTTTTTAGGAGTAATTATTAATTCCTATCTTTATATTATTTATCACGAATATAAAAATAAATTAATAAGTAATTCTTGTCATCCTGAAAATGATACCATAGTATATTAAACCGAACCAAAATATACCATTTTTGCGGATTCTTAGGAATCCGCATTTTCCATTTATAGTCACAAAAGGAAGCCTTTGCTCCATTGCTAATCAGCTGTTTTGCAAAAGCCCTTTTCTATTAATACCACCATACAAATATCCTCTCCGTTAAGAATTAATCAGAAAACCCGGACAGAGGAGAAGCCAACTCGTTGGAGTTGGCTCTTTGGGGAGGGAGGAGATTTATGAAAAAAATTTCTATGTTAAGTAGGTTTCAACAATTTAAGTGTTTCTGTTACTTCAGGTTCTATCTTTTATATATTTCTGTTTCTATAATGTCATTATAATATCGAATTATGGAGAAGGTATTAACGTAATGTGAATTATTTGAAAACAAAAACCCTGTCCATTTGTTCATAATTAAATAAAAACTATCAATTCAAATCATCTTTTGTTAGTCAGATGTTCGTCTCCAATATACGTATGCAAGCACCTAACAGGAGGGGCAATTATTTCTGTATAGCAATGAGAATCACTCCTTTATATCAATAATAATATCTCTTACAGCCTGTCCGTTCATTGTATAAGCCGATTTCAGTATAATTTTACATGCATTATTAATACCTCCGGGGAACGCACAATATACGGTCTTTTCATCCTCAGAATATGTAATTAAAGGTGTATTATAACCTGAAGTAGTAATGCTGTTAAATTCCGTTATTGAATTATCAAATTCAATTTCAACAGTATCATGATTATTCCTAACACTTTCCACTGTATCATGTTCTGATATATATTTTGGTTCAACAAACATTGCATTTAATCTTCCTGAGAAATATAGAAAACATATGGTGCTTACAAATGAAGGCAGTAAAATGATCCCATATAGCCATTTCTCTTTCTTTATCTTTTCGGTGCTTATGGGGCAATTTATGAAGCGATTGATCTCCTCATGGATTGATTTTCTATATAATAACACAAAGCTTATCCCGATTAGGGATGCAACAACATGATATATATTGGTTCCACTCCATGATGATACAATAGTTATAAACCCCAATGTAAACATAAACTCAAAAGCTAATATCCAAAATAACACTTCTTTCTTTAAATTCTTCTTATGTATCACGGTAATTTCATATAGAATATATAGCACCATGGGTGGATAAGCGTATGTAATACCGGACGCTCCGGAGCCTGAAATGATATGTCCAAAAAATCTGGTTTGAAAGAAAACAACATATATCATTGCCGCTGTTAAAGTAATATACAACATCTTTTTTGATCCTAATAAGCACTCTATGAATAAACCGAAAATGATAAACATTGACACATTTCCGAAAAAATGTGCCCACAGAAACCACCCCGGGAAAATAGAATGTTCAAAGATGCCTGAAAACACCTGCCAGAAATAGTATGGTCGGCTTTGAAGGGCAAATACATAATATAGATCATTATGAAAATAAGTCGGTATTGTTACAATAGAACAGGTTAGTAAAAAGACAATTGTGATAATCGGAAACCCATATTTTGAGTTCATATATATTTTTCTTATCATTTAATTCAAACCACCCTATCATTTACTATTATGATATTTAAACATTAGGAATAGTGCATTGAATAGCTGACTATCATAAAATTATATAATGAATATTGATACGTATCAACCATAATATGGTAACACTTTTCGACGATGTAAAAGCCTAATACTAATACTATTTCAAAGAGGATATGGATCCCCATGCGCATGCTTCTTGCACAGACAGACCTTTTGCAGGGATAATACGAATTAATCCACATTTTTGCTTGCAAAATCAAGAATATACGATACAATAGAAATGGCAATAATAGATAATTGGAATATCCAGGAGGTTTTAAATGATACAGGCAAGTAATGTTACTTTAAGAATTGGAAAGCGTGCATTGTTCGAGGATGTGAATATCAAATTCACAGAGGGTAACTGCTACGGATTGATTGGTGCCAACGGTGCCGGCAAATCCACCTTTCTCAAAATATTAAATGGGCAGCTGGAGCCCAGCAAGGGTGAGGTTATTATCACGCCCGGACAGCGATTGTCCTTCTTACAGCAGGATCATTTCAAATATGATGCTTATCAGGTCCTGGATACCGTTATCATGGGAAATAAGCGTCTGTATGAGATTATGAAAGAAAAAGACGTGATTTACGCGAAGGAAGACTTTACCGAAGAAGATGGTATCCGTGCCAGCGAGCTGGAAGGCGAATTCGCAGCGATGGATGGCTGGGAGGCTGAAGCCAATGCTGCTTCCATGCTGAATGGTCTTGGAATCGAGACAGATCTTCACTATATGATGATGCATGAGCTAAACGGTGGCCAGAAGGTCAAGGTGCTCTTAGCACAGGCTTTGTTCGGTAATCCTGACATCCTGCTGCTCGATGAGCCGACCAACCATTTGGATCTGGAAGCCATCCGTTGGCTGGAGGAATTCCTGATCAACTTTGAAAATACTGTGATTGTGGTATCCCATGACCGTTATTTCTTAAATAAGGTATGTACCCATATTGCAGATATCGACTATGCCAAGATCCAGCTTTACTCCGGTAACTATGACTTCTGGTATGAATCAAGCCAGCTGATGGTAAAGCAGATGAAGGAAGCCAACAAGAAGAAGGAAGAAAAGATCAAGGAGCTGCAGGAATTTATCCAGCGTTTCTCCGCCAATGCTTCCAAATCCAAGCAGGCTACTTCCAGAAAGAAAGCACTTGAGAAGATTGAGCTGGATGACATCCGTCCCTCCAGCAGAAAATATCCTTATATTGATTTCAGACCCAGCCGTGATATCGGCAATGAAGTTCTCACTGTAGAGAACCTCTCCAAGACCATTGACGGAGTGAAGGTACTTGATAAGATTTCCTTCATTGTAGGCAGAGAAGACAAGATTGCTTTTGTCGGGCCGAATACCCGTGCTACCACTCTTCTGTTCCAGATCCTTGCAGGAGAGGTAGAGCCGGATGAAGGCTCCTACAAATGGGGAATTACCACGAATATGTCCTACTTCCCGAAGGATAACACCAAGCTCTTTGCCGGAGACGAGACGATCACCGATTTCCTGATGCCCTTCTCACCTGAGAAGGATGTCACCTATGTCCGCGGCTTCATGGGCAGAATGCTTTTTGCCGGTGAAGAAGGCTCAAAGAAGGTAAATGTCCTGTCCGGTGGAGAAAGAGTCCGTGTTATGCTTTCCAAGATGATGATTGCCGGAGCGAATGTCCTCATTCTGGATGAGCCGACCAACCATTTGGACATGGAGTCCATTACTTCACTGAACAACGGTCTGATCAAGTTCCCAGGGGTTGCATTATTTACCTCACCTGACCATCAGTTTATCGAGACGACGGCAAACCGTATCATGGAGATCTACAACGGTCACTTGATCGATAAGATCACCACCTATGATGAATATCTGGACAGCGATGAAATGGCTAGGAAGAGACAGATCAGTGAATTCGAAGCCGAAGAAGAGAACGGAGATTCCGAGGAATAGGGTTCGTATAAGAAAAGGGGCGTTGCGTATATCGCAAAGTCCCTTTTTTATGTAGGATTTTTATCTTATAGTTTTTCTCTTACGATCAAAAACGGGCTCAAACCAAAAATCAGAATAATAATCTTTTTCATAGTATTCTCCATTCTTAAAAATACCTCAATAATTTTTCGTTTCTTTCCTGTCCTCTGCTTTTTCCCGTCAACATGAACAAGCGAAACGGAATAAAATGATGTAAGTAGCTATGTTAGGAGGCGGCTTAATGCCCTTCAAGAATAATATCGTCACCCAGTTATCCGCCCCGGACTATGTTCCTGTCATGAGAGAGGCTCAGCCCTCTTACGGTGGAAGCCAGATGTGGTTTTCCGCTGTCAGAAGGTTCAATAAGGATTATATCCTATATCATTATGGCTGCGGCACCATAGCGACCGCTGACCTGTTGCTTTATCTATCACGGAGAAAAAAAACCATGAAGACACCGGTCACGGCTTTGGCACTGGATATGGAGGAGAATATCGTCTATCCGAACTATACCTCATATGTCAGACTGATTCATGATCAATATACCAAGACACTTCCCTTTCTTGCAGTACTGGGTCCCGCCGCTGCCTCAGCCATCAATACCTACTCCGATTCTTACGGACTTGGTCTGCAGGCCGCATGGAAATGGACCTTAAACTACTATGACATGTATGACCTGATCGAAGAAATGCTGCAAAAGGATATTCCGGTCATCCTCTCCATCGGTCCTAACACCCCGAAACTGTGGGGAAAGAAAGGAATCCCCTTCTATGAGCTCCGGGAGATTGATTATGATTCAACTATACCAACAGGGACAGAAGGTACTGCAGAAAGATCAAAGCCCTACTATTATAAAGCCGTGAAATATGATATCAACGGTCATTATGTCACTGTAACAGGCTTGATCAAGGATGAACTCACAGGCAGAATCATGCTTCGTATCTCCTCCTGGGGAAGCCCTTACTATATTAATTATGAGGAATACCGGGACTACGTGGAAAATGTCGGCGGAACCTACACTTCCAGCTTGGTCTATATCAAGCAAGAGGTCAATTGACTATTCCTGCTTTGTCAACCTCCGGTTCAGATCCTTCGGCTTTAAGCCATTTGCCTTAATGGCCTGGCCCCAGCCAAAATCAGCGGAAAGCTTATAAAGGAATCTTGGAAAGCCGGGGACAGTATAAATATCCTGGCTTTCTTTACAATTCGAGATATTTGCAGAAAGCTTCTGTAAAGCCATGGTAAGCTTTTTCTTCGGACCGGCTTCCGGTGGTATAGAACGAATACTGAGAATCATCCCTCCTGCTCCGACAGCAACTCCCTGTCCCCAGAGAAGTCCTGACTTCACACACCAGTTTTTCATAATCTGCAAGGCAAGCCTGTTCTGTTGTGCTTCATAAAATCCGGAATTCACGATAGCATATACCCTGACAGTACGATTTTTATCACGGAAGAGCTGTTCCAGCCTAGTCAGAGCATGCAGCAGATGGGACGGTATTCCATCTACATATAACGGAAGGGAAAAGACCAGTACATCACTGTTCAACAGCACTTCTTCCGCTGATGCTTTGATTTCGGGGGTATGGAGTTCAACCTTGGATATCTCTATATCCTTCAGATATTTCTTCACTTCCTCCAGCAGACAATCCGAAGCGCTATCCTTAAATTTCGGACTGCAGTTGATTAATGCCGCTTTTATCATAACTTCACCCCCATCAGCTCTTCTGTTTTCATGAAAATCACCTGCGGTCTGGCTCCTCCTAAGTTAACCACATTTGCCTCCATGAGCTGCAACGCGGTCTCTTTCTCCTGTTCGCTGATCTCATCTCCATAAAAGACAACCTTTAAGTTAAAATGCTTCGGATAGCGGAATCTGTGATGCATCTCACCTTTCCTTATGATAAATTTGGGATGAACATAAGAGATGCTTCTGTCAAAGACATTCTTTACAAAAGGGCTGTAACCGCCATAACAGCATTTGCTGATGACCAGCACCTCGGTGGATCCTGCGAGCAGTTCGCCCATGTCACCATACTCATCCCGGATGACACAGGCACCCGGAGTCTTAATCCAACAGCCAAAGCAGCCTACACAGTTGCGGATCGATCCGTTATCGGAGATGATCCGTTCATTCGTTGAAGTCCGGGATTCTGCCTTGGGCAGCAATTCCTTGATACGCGGATGATTGAATACACTTTCTTCCTGTTCCCTACTTAAATCATGGATTATCATTATCTAACCTTCCCCCTATTTATTATGTTCGGCCCCGGCTGCATCACTCACTTTCAGCAACCATAATACTGATACAATATTCTTTATCATCATACTATCTCCATGTAAAAATATCCAGTAAATATTTAGTATAATATTACTTCATCTGAGATAAGGACAAAGTGTCAGCTAGCTGATACTTCCGATACTTGCTTAGCAAGTATTGCCCGACTTCGGGTTGCATAAAAAAAGCTTCTCTGCAGTAAGTTAGGACATAAATCCTGTCTCTGCAGAAAAGCGAGTCGTTTCTCATTGCTATTGTATTACATATTTCTGAATTTTTGATATCTCCTGTTCAGCAACTCCTCCACGGGAAGCTGCAGCAATTCGGAAAGCTCCGCCTCAATCACTGATTTTACACTAAGTGCCATCAGATTATGGTCATTGTGTGCTCCACCCGGAGGCTCCGGAATGATTCCATCAATGATTTGGAATCGGAACAGATCCTGTGCAGTCAGCTTCATCTCTCCTGCCGCCTGTTCTGCCTTACCGGAATCCTTATATAAGATACTGGCAAAGCCCTCCGGTGAAAGAATGGAATAGATGGCATGTTCCAGCATATACACTTTATCTGCAACACCAAGTGCCAAAGCACCGCCGCTGCCGCCCTCTGAGATAACAAAGGATACAATGGGCGTCTTAAGCAGCATCATCTGTGCCAGATTCTCAGCGATTGCTTCCCCCTGTCCGCGCTCCTCCGCGCCCAATCCGCAGAAAGCACCCGGAGTATCAATGAAGCAAATGACCGGCCGATGGAATTTCTCAGCCTGCTTCATCAGACGCAGCGCCTTACGGTAGCCTTCCGGATGGGGCATAGAGAAATTTCGGGCGATATTCTCCTTCGTATTACGTCCCTTTTGCTGTGCAATGACAGTGACCGGGATGTCCCCGAAGTAAGCTATCCCTCCGACAATGGCACGATCCTCGCTGTAATAACGGTCTCCGTGCAGCTCTAGGAAATCTGTAAATATTCTGTCTATATAATCAAGGCCTGTCGGTCGAAGCGGCATTCTTGCCAGCTTAACCTTCTCCCATGGCGTTAAACTCATAATATCCTCCATTTCTGCACACTATTCATGCGCATCTGAAGTCTGAATGGGAAGAGCGCTTTCACCTTCCCGAATTATTGTGCGAAGAAGCCGAGTGTAGCTTTAGGATAGTGGAAATCGTATGCTTCTGGGCATCCCTTGGCACGATTTGGTCCACAAAACCGTGCTCCAGAAGGAACTCTGCTCTCTGGAAGCCTTCCGGCAGCTTCTGCCCAATGGTCTGTTCAATTACTCTGGGTCCTGCAAAGCCAACCAGTGCTCCCGGCTCAGCCAGGATAATATCACCGAGCATCGCAAAGCTTGCGGTCACACCGCCCGTCGTTGGATCTGTCAGAACAGTGATGTAGAGTAATCCCTCCTCGCTATGTTTCGCCACAGCAGCACTTACCTTAGCCATCTGCATCAGAGAGAATATTCCCTCTTGCATCCTGGCACCACCAGAAGCAGTAAATACGATAACCGGAAGTCTTTCCTTCGTTGCCTGTTCAAATAATCTCGTCAGCTTTTCGCCGATTGTCGTTCCCATACTTCCCATGAAGAAAGCAGGTTCCATGACTCCAACCATGGCAGCCTCGCCTTCAATCCTTCCTCTGCCGGTTATGATACCGTCTGAAAGCCCTGTCTGGGATCGGGTCTTTTGAAGTTTCTCGTTGTATCCGGGAAAGCTTAAGGGATCTCTGCTGATCAGCTCCGAATCAAATTCTTCGAAGCCTCCTTCGTCTATCAGCATCTCTATACGCTCCGCTGAGGATAGCTTAAAGTAATAACCGCATTCGTCACAGCACTTAAAGTTCTTCGTCAAAAGCTTCGTATAGATAACCTTCCCGCAGCGAGGGCATTTTGTCATAATACCTTCCGGTACATTCGGCTTCTCTTCCTCAGCACTGACGATATCCTGCGGCTTAGCCCGATAGATATTGGTCGTCGCATACTGTTTCGGTTTAAATGGATTTCTGTTCATACTACTTTCCCTCAATTAAACCGGTATGATACTGACCGGAAATAATCTCTTCCCGTTCCAGAAGCTCATACTGGTATTCCGTATTGGTCTGTATTCCATCAATGATCAGCTCCGACAGGGCACGTTTCATCCTTTGAATGGCTTCTTCCCGATCATGTCCGTATGCAATCACCTTTGCCAGCATGGAATCATAACAGGAGGGCACCACGTATCCGGGATAAAGGGCACTGTCCACACGAACGCCAAAGCCGCCGGGGAAAAGAACATTCTCTACACGACCAGGACAGGGCATGAAATTCTTCGACGGATCTTCCGCATTGATTCTGCATTCAATCGCATGTCCTCTGAATTCTATGTTCTCCTGACGATACGGCATCTCCTCGCCTGCAGCGATTCTGATCTGAGCTTTTATCATATCAATTCCGGTGACCATCTCTGTGACAGGATGCTCTACCTGAATTCTCGTATTCATTTCCATGAAATAATAGTGATTGTCTTTGTCCAGCAGGAATTCAATGGTACCCGCATTGACATAGCCGGTTGCCTGAGCCGCTTTTACTGCAGCAGTACCCATGGCCTTTCTTAATTCCGGAGTCATGATGGCTGACGGAGATTCTTCGATCATCTTCTGATTGCGGCGCTGTACGGAACAGTCTCGCTCACCCAGATGAACTACATTGCCATGGCTGTCTGCAAGGATCTGGAATTCAATATGTTTTGGATGTACAATCAGCTTTTCAATATAAACCTTATCATCCGCAAAAGCAGCCTTCGCTTCTGCTTTTGCAGAGTTATAGGACTTCTCTAAATCCTCTACATTATATACGGCACGCATTCCCTTCCCGCCGCCTCCGGCAGAAGCCTTGATCATAACGGGATAACCAATCTTCTCAGCGAGAAGAACAGCATCCTTCACAGTCTCAACCTCACCTTCGGAGCCCGGTACGACCGGAACACCGGCCTTCTGCATGGTTTCCCTTGCCTTGGACTTATTACCGAGCAGATCAATCGTATCGGCTTTCGGACCGATAAAGGTAATATTGCAATCCTCACACATTCTCGCAAAAGAGCTGTTCTCAGAGAGGAACCCAAACCCCGGATGTATTGCTGTTGCACCGGTTAATACCGTCGCACTGATGATATTCTGCATATTTAGGTAGCTATCCTTGGATTTCGCAGGTCCGATACACACTGCCTCATCTGCAAGCATGACATGGAGTGCTTCCTTATCCGCTTCCGAATAGACTGCGACGGTCTCAATCTCCATCTCCTTACAGGCACGGATGATTCTGACTGCAATCTCACCGCGGTTCGCTATTAATATTTTTTTAAACATCGCTGTTCTCTCCTTACTCAATCCCAATCAATTGACTATTAACGGTCTCCCAGCGCAAAGGTCAGAATCGCCTCTGTGGCAATCTGCCCATCGACATATGCGACTGCTGTCCCGACACCGAAGCTGCCCTTACTCTTTGTGATCTCAACCTCCAGAGTCAGCACATCGCCCGGTACCACCTGACGTTTAAACTTCACCTTATCCATACCTCCGAATAATACCAGTTTTCCTTCATTGCCAGGTACGGTAAGCATACAGATGGCACCCATCTGTGCCAAGGCTTCCAGGATCAGTACGCCGGGCATAACTGCTTTACCGGGAAAATGTCCCTGAAAGTAGGGTTCATTCATCGATACGCATTTTTTACCGGTTGCACGATGTCCGGGCTCCAGCGCTTCCACTCTGTCAACCAATAAAAACGGCGGACGATGCGGTAAGATTTTTTGTATTTCATCGATATTCAGCATAAGTCTTTCCTCCCGGCAGCTCTTATTTGATTAAGAATAAAGGCTGGCCGAATTCTACCATGTCTTCATTATTCGTCAGAATCTTCACAATCTCTCCGTCATGTTCGCTCTCAATCTCATTCATCAGCTTCATGGCTTCGATAATACAAATGGTCTGCCCCTTCTTCACCTTATCGCCTACCTTGACAAACGGAGGCTTATCCGGGGAAGGCTGTGTATAAAAGGTTCCCACCATCGGAGATACCAGCTTCTTATGATTCTGATCCTCGACTGTATTATCTACCGATGTTTTCCCGGCTGCAGCTACGGCTGCATTCTGCCCCTCGGCTCCCTGAGAAGCCGTCATGTTCAGTTGAATTCCGGAATTCATGGGTGTCATGGGCATCATCTGCTGAGGAGCATACATTCCCGGCATAAACTGGGGCATTGCATTCTGGTTCCAGTTAAACTGTGGCATGTTTCCCTGCTCAACCTCTTCCTTCTTACCCTTCTCGATGCAGATACGAAAGCCTTCTTCTTCTATCTCAAGCTTTGTTAATTCGGTATGACTCATTTCCTTCATCAGATTAACAATTGTCTTATAATCCATTGATCTACCTCCAACATATGTTTCGGTTCTTAATTCCAGCGTTTAAACAGCAATGTAGCATTATGTCCGCCAAAGCCAAGTGAATTGGACATGGCATACAAAAGCTCTGCCTTTCTTCCGTTTTGAGGAACATAATCCAGATCACAATCCTCATCCGGATTGACCAATCCGATGGTAGCCGGAATGAACCCTTCCTCCAGGGCTTTCACACAGATCACAGCTTCCACTGCTCCTGCTGCACCGAGCAGATGACCAATCATTGACTTGGTGGAGCTCACAGGAACACGATAAGCATCCTCTCCCATCGCCAGCTTCATGGCTAAAGTCTCCGTTCTGTCGTTGGTCGGAGTACTGGTACCATGGGCATTGATATAGGATACTTCCTTCGGGGTAATTCCTGCTTCCGCCATCGCCAGCTTCATGGCTCTTGCACCGCCCTCTCCGTCTGAGGAGGGAGCTGTGATATGATAAGCGTCACAGGTTGCACCATAGCCGACGATTTCTGCATAGATCTTCGCACCGCGCGCTTTCGCATGCTCATAATCCTCCAGCAGCAGAATACCTGCGCCTTCCCCCATGACAAAACCATCTCTGTCTTTGTCAAAGGGTATAGATGCCCGAAGAGGATCAGTACTGGTGGAAAGTGCGGTCAAGGCAGAAAAGCCTGCAACTCCGAGCGGAGTGACTGAGCTTTCGGTTCCGCCTGCCAGAATGACATCGGAATAGCCGTGCTTAATGCTGCGGAAGGCTTCTCCAATGCTGTTATTACCGGTAGCACAAGCTGTTACCACATTGGTACAGACTCCCTTTGCACCGAACTGGATTGCCACATTTCCTGCGGCCATATTGGTGATCGTCATAGGAATGAACAAAGGGTTTACCCTTCTTGGTCCCTTTTCCGTCAAGGTGTTCGTCTCCTTCTCAATCAAACCGAGTCCACCGATACCGGAGCCTACGATTACACCGAACCTTTCTCTGTCGATCTTCTCCAAATCAATCCCGGAATCCTCCAGTGCTTCCTTGGCAGCGGCCACAGCATACTGTGAGAAACGGTCCATTCTTTTAGACTCCTTGAAGTCCATATAATTCTTCGGATCGAAATCCTTGACCTGGGCTGCAACCTTTACCTGATAGGCTTCCGTATCAAAACCTGTGATAAAATCAATTCCGCCTTTACCTGCTTTTATATTGTTAAAAAATTCTTCGACATTATTACCGATCGGGGTAATAGCACCCATCCCCGTAATCACTACTCTATGGTCCATACTCTTCCTCCTACATTACCATTCCGCCATCCACCTGCAGTACCTGCCCAGTGATGTAATTGGCTGCCTCGGAAGCTAGGAAGCTGACTGCTGCCGCCACCTCTTCCGGTGTACCATATCGTTTCATAGGAATATTGATTAAGTTCGCTTCTTTGAACTTATCCTCAAGCTTTTCTGTCATTTCTGTTCCGATGAAGCCGGGGGCAACAGCATTTACCGTAATTCCGCGGGAAGCCAGTTCCCTTGCAGCCGCCTTCGTCATACCGATGATACCTGCCTTGGACGCAGCATAATTGGTCTGACCGACATTGCCTGTAAGTCCAACTACAGATGATATGTTGATAATACTGCCGCTTCTCTGCTTCAGCATCTGCTTTGAAGCATACTTCATACAGAAGAAGGAACCCTTTAAATTTATGTCGATCACATTACAGAATTCCTCTTCCGACATTTTCACCAACAGATTATCCTTTGTGATTCCTGCATTATTTACAAGAATATCTACCCTTCCGTATTTTGCGACTGCTTCATTGATCAGCTGCTTTGCTTCCTCTTCCAGGCTTACATCCGCCTGTACCGCTGCCGCTTCTCCGCCGTTGTGGCGTATGGTCTCCAGTAATTCTTCTACCTGTGTTAAACTGCTGCGATAATTGATTACCACCTGGTAACCTTCCTGCGATAACCGCAGAGCAATAGCCCTTCCGATTCCTCTGCCGGCTCCGGTGACCACTGCAACCTTTCCGTTTGGCATATTCTTATCCTTTCTATCCTTCAGCCTGTAGTACCTTGATTGTCGCCTCCAGAGAAGCTAAGTTTTCTACATTATATACTTGTAATCCACGGTCGATTTTCCTCACAAAACCGGACAGGGTCTTACCGGGTCCGATTTCGATGAATTGATCCACACCCTCCGCAATCATCCTGCGGATGGACTGTTCCCATAACACACTGCTCATTACCTGACGGTAAAGCAGTTCCTTTACACGGTCGGAAGCTGTTAGGTCAGCCTCTACATTATTGATTAAGGACACCTGTAAAGCTCCGAGCTCCATCGGTGCAAGCTCCTCCTTTAAACGCTCCGCTGCGGGTCTCAGCATTGAAGTATGGAACGGAGCACTCACAGCCAGATCGATGGTCTTCATGGCTCCCATCTCCTTCGCCAGACGCGCAGCTTCGTCCACAGCTTTGATTTCTCCGCCGATAACGATTTGTCCGGGGCAGTTAAAGTTCGCCGGTTCAACGATGCCAAGGCTTCCTGCTTCCTGACAGGCTTCCCTGATCTTTTCCTCGGATAAGCCGAGAATCGCACACATCTTTCCGATTCCCTCCGGCACTGCTTCCTGCATAAAGCGGCCCCTTTTACGAACCAGCGGAACCACCTGGGACAGTGTGAATACTTCAGCTGCAGTCAGTGCAGAATATTCGCCTAGACTAAGTCCTGCGACAACCTCGGGTTTTATTCCATATTGCTCAATTGCCCGTAAAGCTGCTATAGACATGGTAACTACTGCAGGTTGGGTATTCTCGGTTAAGTCCAGTTCCTCTTTCATCCCCCGAAAGATTAGACCAGCCAGATCCATGGATAAGCTTTCTCCTGCTTCTTCAAAGGTCTGTCTGCAGATAGGAAATGCATCGTAGAGCTCCTTGCCCATTCCGATATATTGCGATCCCTGCCCTGCAAATAAAAATGCCTTCTTTCCCATGATTACCTCCAGTCCCGATCCAGCAGCTGCTGTGCTTCCCGGAGCATCTCTTCGATGATCTCCTTGCAGGATTGTTCTTTGTTGATCATAGCTGCAACCTGGCCTGCCATCACACTTCCGAAATCCATATCGCCTTCTACTACTGCCTTTGAAAGGGCTCCGATACCGAGCTTTTCAATCTCGGGTACCGATGCTCCTGCGGCTTCCAGCTCAAGGAACTTTCGGCTTAGTTTATTCTTCAACGTCCTGACCGGATGTCCGGTACAGCGTCCGGTTACTACGGTATCGATATCCTTTGCATTCAGGACCTTTTGTTTATAGTTTGGATGAACAGTACATTCGTAAGCGGTCAGGAATCTTGTTCCGACCTGTACCGCATCTGCGCCAAGCATAAAAGCGGCAGCCACTCCACGACCGTCGGCAATTCCGCCGGCAGCGATGACAGGCACTTCGACCGCATCGACAACCTGGGGTACCAGGGCCATGGTCGTCAGTTCTCCGACGTGACCTCCGGACTCAGTGCCCTCAGCAATAACAGCATCCGCTCCGCTTCGTACCATACGCTTCGCAATTGCAACAGAGGGTACTACAGGGATCACTTTGATACCATGCGCTTTCCACTGTTCCATATATTTTCCGGGAGCGCCCGCTCCGGTTGTTACTACCTTTACACCCTCTTCACAGACCATCTGTGCCATTCCGTCGGCAAATTCACTGAGCAACATGATGTTTACACCAAAAGGCTTCTTCGTCAGCTCTTTCGCCTTTCTGACTTCCGCGCGGATATGCTCCACTGGTGCTGTTCCTCCGGCGATGATGCCGAGGCCTCCTGCCTCAGATACCGCAGAAGCTAAGGAAGCGTCTGAAATTCGTGCCATTGCCCCCTGAAAAATCGGGTATTCTATATTCAGTAAATCGCATACTCTAGACTGTAACCTCATGTTTCCCTCCATGATGGCGCTTTGCACCAATTATTCCTCCACATTCCTGCTGTTCAGATA
>JAEZLY010000271.1 GCA_023414985.1 Bacillota bacterium
CGTTCAAACAGGTACGGTGAAAACATCATGAGTATGCTTCCAAGCTGGGGAATTGCACTGATGATTGCACAGTATTGATCGGCTGCTCCCAGATAGACCAGATATCCGATGAAAAAGGAACCGGCAGTCAATGTGTTTATGATACCTGCGGTCGGTCCGGACAAGATCAGCATCAGCCTGCTATGGCGCATTTCCTGTTCTGATATATCTTGATTATTAAAGTAATAACGATCAATTTTATCGTGTATTTTACTAATCTTCATACATTAATTCGGTAGCTGGGGATCTTCCAGAGGATAATATCCATCCGGATAAAAATCGTCCCAGGTATGGGAAAGATCCTTTCCCCCCTGATTATCAACCTCAATTGTCCCCAGTTTATAAAACCCTCCGCTTTCCTCTGCATGAAGATTCAACTTCATGGGACAACCATCAACAAAGAAAACTCCGACAGACAAAAGATAGCTTCCTTCCTGTAGCTGTGGCAGCGAAAGGATTTCATTATGAATTATGTCACCTAGGCCCCATGCATTTCGATCAATAGAAAGGGTGAATTCGTGGTTGAACTCCTCCTGTTCCAATCGGAGCTTTAGATCAAATCCCTGATAGCAGGGTGCGCTGCCATTGTTCGCAAACCAGAAACGTACCGGTAGTGCTCCGTTTTCCGTCAATTTCTTCGGATAGGTCAGTCTTCGTAAAGTAATGTTATAACCGAGATCCATTGACTGATCAGCGAGCCCTGCATGCCAGCGTAAACTCTCCCTGCGAATATGCGGACCGGCAGCTTTTCCCTGAAGCTGTAGCAGCACCGGCATCTGCATCCAGGTGTTCTGCAGTCGATATTGTGCAAATAGTTCACAGCATTCCATCCAGTTGCTTTCACAGCACTCGACAAGCAAGCCAAAAGGCTGCTCTTTTTCCTTCAAATATCGGATCAACGCTGCCTTCTTTAAGTCTGCAAGCAACGGAACATTGTTAAAAGATTCAATATATGCATCCCAAATTTTCTCACTGTCATACGCGGAGGAGATTACAACTCCGATTAACTTCTGCCCGGTGAGAACGCCTGCCACCCTTCGAACCAGGTGTGCAAAGCATTCCTCCGGATTTTCATTCAACCAGTGTGGGGGCACTTGGTTTATGACGAGAATTGGATTATGTAATTCGGATAATTTCTTACCAATCAGGGAAAACAGATATCTTCCCCGTTCGGGTTCTAATTCCTCCCAGGTAAATTCAACCGAATTGTATTGTCCCCGGCCAAAATTTGATGGGGCCTCAGGAAGCGTTAGGGGTCTTATTTTATAGGTCTCATAAGGACTGTAATTCTCCAGTGCATATTTCCCCATGAACAACTCCTCCTTATTTTAAATGACTGTCGACAATTTGTCGGAAGTGTACTATATCTTCCTGGGTAATATAAGGCATTTGATCCGTTATATCTGCTTCTTCTCTGAGTATTATCATGCTGAGGTTATTGAATCTTGCTCCTGTTTTCATATAGGCCGCAGCTGCTTTTTGCAGGGAGGTCTTCAACTCAACCTTCTCCGGGTCTGCCTTCCAATCACCAAAGGCTTCATAACGTAGCATTCCATCACCCTCATGGATCGGATACAGATAAAACTGGCGCTGAACCTTAATAATATTGCTGGTTTCATTATCTAATACCAGTGACAGCCTAGAGTCGTACAGCCAGCTTTCACTCCAGAACCCTTTGATCGGTAATTCCGGAAAATACTTATCATAGAATTCCAATGCCAGTACCATGGAATTTCTCAATCGTTCCGGTGTATATCCGGGTCCCGAAGGTACATGAAGAGCTAACAGTGTATCACCCTGCACCAGTGCCATATCCCAGTCCTTTTTGGATAAGGTTATCGTATTTTTTTCAACAAAGCCCATTGGGTTAATCGGATTAGCGGTTATGCTGTCATTTGTCTCCTGCCACAAGGAGGTAAAGGGTCCGACTGCATCGAATACCTCATTAATTCCATTGAACTGACCATCCCTACGGAATTGCTCTCCCGCATGCTTCAGTGCAATAACCTTCCCTGTTGACTTATTCCGATACATCGTAAAAGAATCTCCAAAGCGGTAAGGGATGAACAAAAATCGGTCCATCAGAAATATGGAACAGGTATAAAAGTTCATATCCCAGGGAAAATCGCTTACTGTCATATCTCCTTGGACAAGCTTCTCCAGCTGCGATTTCATTGGCTGGAAGGGAATATCTCTATAATATTGTTCCGGTACCTTGCGTTCCTTCAGAAGCGCGATGGAAGGAACAACACAGGCCAATAAAAGCAGGAAGGAATACAGCTCTTTATGCTTTGGCATACATACCGGGGTCATGTTCCTGTAATTGTCAACATCACAACGATTCCTTGCCGAACACATATCCCATACCAGAAATTTTGAGAAATAGAACAGCTTCGGGTCCTCCTCCACTGTCTCCACTGCTGCGGTCAGCAGCTTTTGTTCTGCTGCCGGCAGATGAAATCGATCAAATACCTCTTTTAAAAAGTTTCTTTCAATAAAATATTGAAGCTCCTCGGGTTGATACAAGTCATAAAATTGTTCCAGTCCCTCCGGTAGATTATCAAAGCCGCAGTAATCCACACAATCTTTAAATTCAAAGGATAAATGCTTCATTCTTCCACTCCTATTCCACTATAATTTTACCTATGTAGTAGTACCCTTCTTTTTCACCTGCTATGGCAAGCTTGACATTACCAACCTCAGGTATTCCGGTCTCTATTCCAAGCTCCAGAGAATATTCTCCTGCTTCCAGCTCCGACACAGCAGTAAATTTCTCATCCCATAGGATGTCCATATCCGGTAGCCATTTTCTGATGTCCGTCCTGCTTCGATGGGTATAGCTGCCATGCTCACCAACCAATCGTATTACCAGTGGATAATCCCGGTAAATCGGTGCAACTCCCACATTCGCCCACAGCCCTCTGATGTGAAGGCTTTCTCCCTGCTTTATGTGAGAACTATACTCTAGTTTTCGAAGCTCGAATCGGTAACCCATCCTTTTCAGCCAACGTTCCACACTGTCCTTCCAAGCCTCCGGAACCGTAGTCGCCTTACTGTTATAAGAAGAAATATGCCATTTCAGAGATTCTTCGATGATATAATCAATATCCCAGCCCTGCAGGAACCAGTCATTCATATGCCAGCAGGCTTCAAATACGACAGGTGCCTTCTTCCAGGCATCCTGCATCCCAAAGTTACATATATTCTGCGGATAAAAGTCCAGCATATGGGACCATTCCTCTTTATGAAAGCCTCCCATATCCCCCAGACAGTCTACCCGAAAACCAACGTTTTCTTTCCGTTCCCTGATAATTCGGATGGACTTGGGATCATGTAACAGTGCCTGTAACGGTGTTATCTTAAAATTATCTATGTAAGCATCCACAATGCGGCTGATTTTATCCTCATTCAGGAACTCCGTTCCCCCGCCTTCTCCCCATGCACCTACCAAGGCCATATCGACCGAACTGATTACCGGATGTCCGTCGAAATGCTGTGCAAACTGCCTGATAAATTCAGACCAATAATCCACATAGCGTGAATTGTTTGGATCAACCCTCCAGAATGGGAACTCAGGATCCTCAGGACATTCCTTTCGAAACCAGTCCGGAATATCTTCCTCTTCTGATAATGCATAAGGAGAACAACGGACAATCGAGGTACAGCCTAAGGATTTTGTATACTCCAGCTTTTCCTCAAGGACGTTCCACCTGTATTCTCCTCGCTCCGGTTCCAGCTCTCTCCAACGCACTCCGCAGTACATAACTTTGCTATCCGGATGATTCCAGGTTCTGCTGTCCTCTGTAAATTTATATTTTTCAACATGATTCCCTCTGCTGTCATATACAGCATCCACCGGCTCCATCAGCTTTGGTGCTGCTATAAAACCAATTCCCGGATTCGTAAGCAGGGTATCAATAATTTCAGGATAAATAACATTTGAATCCGCCATTCTTTCCTTCTCCTTAACAGATATAACTTATTTGGAACAAAAAGCATCCGCTGTTTTTGTAGTATTCCGCCAGGCTGATTAGCTTTTCGGTATCAAAACTGAAATATTGCGACAGGCACTGATAACATTTAAAATTTCCGATCTGTTTCCCCAGAAGTTTAAGATTGAGTGCAATTTCATCATTACATAATTCCTTATCACAATGATCGCAATTTACCTTTTTCATTCCATTTGCCTCCTTTGCAAAACAGCTAATCAATGATCCCAGGAAGAATTTCTGTGTCCGTTACGTTGTTGTTACGTTTGTTTACTAAACCTTACATTGTGATTATAGCACCGGACTTTCGCTATGTAAATACCAATTTAAATAAATTTTAAAAAAATCGCTTTGTTACGTAGCAATGTGTAAAGAAAGTATTGACAAAATCGGAGTAATTTCATTATAATCTATCCGTATATAGTAATCGTTTGGTTACGTAAACTTTACTAAACACAATTAATCTAATAAGGGGGCATAACCAACTTGAGCACAATAAGAGAAGTAGCTAATTTAGCCAATGTCTCAGTAGCTACCGTATCTCGGGTACTGAATAACGATACCAAGTATAAAATGACCGATGAAACCCGGGACCGTGTATGGAAAGCGGTTACCGAACTGAACTATACAACAAAGTCCCCTGTAAAACCTCCTTCCATTGGCGGAAAACAGGACATGAATCATTCTTCCGTTAAAATAGGATGCATTCTGAGTGTAACAAAAAACAAATATAAGGATCCCTATTTCATGTCTATTCTATCCGGTGTGGAAGAGCAGCTAATGGATAACGGTTACGAGCTTACGTTTATCAAAACCGGTGCCGAACTGGAAGATAATAAGACCTTATACAGCACCTTCAGTAATACAATCTCAGGTCTGATTCTCATGGAATCTCTGAATGCGGATACCTATCATTTCATTCGTAATCAAGTACCGAATATCGTCGGAATTGATACACAGTGGGAAGATATTGATAATGTGGGTTATGATCATTACAGAGTGGCAAATGTGGCCGTACAGCATCTGATTGACCGCGGCTATAAAAAGATTGGTTACATAGGCGGAAGCGGAATCAGCGGGAATATAAAGTCCAGTCAAAGATACCGTGGTTATTACGCTTCTTTACACGCCGCTGGTCTGCAGGTAAACCCCGACTGGATCATCGACTGTGCCTGGGATGAAAACATCTGTATGGAGAAAGTCAGCAACCTCTGCAGAGAGAAGAATTGTCCATCCGCTTTCTTTGTAGCCAGTGATCTGATGGCAATGGCTGCTCTGAGCAGCTTATATAATATGGGTATTTCCGTACCAAATGAAGTAGCGATTATCGGCTTGTCCAATATTGAAATATCCAAATACTCTAATCCGCCATTGACAACGATCGAAATTCCCACGAAAGAGATCGGAATGGTTGCAGGCGAGCTTCTGATCTCCAGAATAAATGGTTATCAGCTGCTGCCAAGAAAGGTGATTCTCCCGACCAATCTGATTCTTCGTAATTCCACATGATACCCGGGATATCAATACATGAAAATATAGAAACAGGGTGGGATTCAGAGGAATCCCACCCTAGCCATTGACGCAGATTCACAAAAAGGGCTTTCTCAAAATAGTATTCTCGATACAAATTGAAAAGATAGGATGGATATAAATATCAACCAAATGTATTGGCATTCATCCTATCATTTCTAATCGTATCGGACTATTCTAAGAAAGCCCTTTTATTTTGTTATGTTAATTACTTTAAAGTAACCTTAGCGCCTTCTGCCTCTAACTTAGCCTTAAGATCATCAGCCTCTGCCTTGTTTGCGCCTTCCTTAACCATCTTAGGAGCTGCATCAACAAGATCCTTAGCTTCCTTTAAGCCTAAACCGGTTACTTCACGAACAATCTTGATAACCTTAACCTTGTTTGCACCAGCGTCAGTTAACTCAACATTGAACTCTGTCTTCTCTTCTTCCTCAACTGCTGCAGGACCTGCTGCTACGACTACGCCTGCTGCTGCGGATACACCAAATTCTTCTTCACATGCTTTTACTAAATCATTTAATTCTAAAACCGTAAGGCCTTTAATTGCCTCGATAAATTCCTGAGTTGTCATTTTAATTTACCTCCATTAATTTTATTTGTTAATTCGTTATTCATTTCTACATCAAATGTCACTTACAACTATGCCTGCTTCTCTTCGATCCGCAAAACAGTCGCTGCATAACTTAAAACATTAATTATGCCTGCTTCTCTGCGTATCTGTAAACAATTCGCTGCGATAGGTATCAAATTAATTACGCCTGTTTCTCAGCGATTTGTTTGATGACACGAGCAAAGTTTGTAATAGGTGACTGTAAGCTTCCAAGTAACTTGGAAATAAGAACTTCTCTTGAAGGGATGGTTGCGATAACCTGAATTCCCTTTGCATCATAGTAAGTTCCCTCAACAACACCGGACTTAAACTCTAAGTTAGGCATTGTCTTTGTACAATCATTCAGAATTCTTGCAGGAGAAGTTGCATCCTCCATGCCGAAAGCGATTGCGGAAGGACCGTTCAAGTCTTTTGCAAGTGCTTCGAATTCTGTACCTTTAAATGCAAAGTTAAGCATTGTGTTCTTATAAACCTTGTATACGACACCGGCTTCTCTTAATTTCTTACGAAGCTCTGTATCCTGAGCAACGGTTAAGCCACGGTAATCAACCAATACGGCTGCTTTTG